>JBGPIJ010000004.1:0-29613 GCA_041484865.1 Gemmatimonadota bacterium | reverse complement strand
CGCACGCTGAAGTGCACCGCCACGCGGCCGTCGGCGGGACGGCCGGCCGCGACCGAGACGATGATCTCCCCCTCCTCCGTGAACTTGATGGCGTTGCTGATCAGGTTCGTCATCACCTGGCGCAGCCGGGTCGGGTCGCCCCGCACCATGCGCGGTGTCTGGGGCGTGATTTCCGCGAGCAGCTCCAGGTGCCGCTCGCGCGCCCGCACCGCGAGCAGGGTCGCGGTGGAATGCACCAGCTTCGGCAAGTCGAACGGGATCGACTCGAGCTCCAGGTGCTGGGCCTCGATCTTCGAGTAATCCAGCACGTCGTTCAGGATCGTGAGCAGCGCTTCGGACGACGAGCGCACCAACTCGAGGGCCCGCCGCTGATCGGTCGAGAGATCGGTGTCGAGCACCAACTCCACGAATCCCAGCACGGCGTTCATCGGCGTCCGGATTTCGTGGCTCATGTTGGCGAGAAACGCGCTCCGCGCTCGCGTCGCGTTCTGGGCCTCGTCACGAGCCTCCCGCATGGCCGCTTCCGCGCGCTTCGCCTCCTCCTCACTCAACGTGAGCAGGGCCGCCACCCGCAGATGATCGATCGTCGCGAGATGCGTGCGCCGTGACACGAGCGTCAGCACGGCGGTGAACAACGCAATGCTTAAAGCCGTCGCGACGTGGAGACGGTCGCTCCCGTTCGCCAGCACCACGACGACCATCGGCACCGTCATGGTGCCGAGCAGTCCGAGGTAGCTCGGCGGGTCGGCGGACAGCGTCGTCAGGGCGCCAGCGATGATCCCGGCCATGACGATGAGGATGAACGCCGCGTCCACGTAGGGAAGGCCCGGAAAGACGATCGCCGCCCCCACTCCCCAGGTGAGGCCGAGCAGGACGACGGTGAGGCGCACGCCGAAGCGGATGTCCCAGTCGCTGAGCGTGCGATACTGGACGGTGCGCAGCCAGACGGCGCGAAAGGCCGTCGCGAGCAGGACGGCGATGCCCCACCCCACCCCCACCGAGTGCGGTACGTCGTTCCACGTGAGAAACACGATGAGCCCGATTAGCAGGGGATGCCCGAACAGCGCAATCCCGCTCTCGTGCAGCAGCCGCGACTTGAGTAGCCGCCGCAGCTCGGTGCGCACCCAGAGGTCGCGCTCGGATTGGGAAATCACAGACGATGGCACTACACCCATCGGAACCCGCCTCGATTCGCGGTTCTCAAGAATACCGGGGCCTGCGGGGATTACTTAGGGCGTTTTTGCGGCACTGGCAGGCGAAGATGCGACAGCCTCAGCACGGCACGGTGTCCTGCACGGGACAGCAGTTGGTGAACGGCGCTGGCCGCGAGCCGATGGAGTTGCCGCAGTACCTCGCGGTCCCTACGTCCGGCCGGCTCTGCATGTAGGCAAAGCCGCTCACCGCCAGTGCACCCGCCGCCAGTGCCAGCGCCAGGGTGCGAGCGGGCGCGGACCGCCGGGCCCTGATGGCCTTCGCGTCTGAGAGCGCAATGCGCTGAGGCTCCCCGTACACGATTCCGGTGAGCGTATCGCCATAGAGCTCCGGGAGATCGATCGTCACGGTCGACTGATCGCCGAGCGTCACCCAAACGCGGTCGACCGAACGGCCGGAGGTGAGCTGGGCCGGCTGCACCGACCGCACGGTGTGACAGCCAGCGGCTACGGCAGACAGGACGGCGAGGGTGATCAGTGGCTTGAGCATTCTTCATTCTAGCCTCGACGGTCTGTTTTAGCGACGCGCCGGCCGGAGCGGCCGACTTACGCCTTTGGGGCTACCTTCTCCCGCACATGCGGCGCGCTACCACCGTGCTGTCCCTGGGGATGCTCCTTACCGGGTGCCACCATGAGGCGCCATTTGCGCCGGGCGGCTACGGCTCCGACCAGCCGTTCGCCACGGGCTCCCCCCGCCAGATCACGTTCAACCCGGGCAACGACCGGGCGCCCGCCTGGCTCCCCGACGAATCCGGCCTTCTCTACTCCCGGCAGGTCGTCTCGGGGAGCGACCGCTGTCTCGCGCTGCTGCCGCCGGGCGGCGGCCGCGTGGAGCGCGAGATCTGCAGTCCCGGATCGGCGATCTCGGACTCGACGTTCATCCTCACCGAGCCCGCCGCCGCGGCGGATGGGCGGCTCGCCTATGTGGTCATTGTATCCGCCCCCACCGACAAGGCGTCCCGTGCCGCCCTCGTCCTGGGCACGCTCGCCGATCCCGCAGCGGCGCAGCCGCTGCTCTCGTTCCCCTTCACCGCACCGGACACGGTGCGGCTCGACGAAGCGTCGCAGCTCCGCTGGCTCGACGCGGGCTCGCTCGCCTATCTCGCCCTGCACGTCGGCTATGACAGCGCCCGCTCGCGAGACACCGTCCGCACTGGCGCCGAGATCGTCCGGCTGGAGCTCGGCGGCGCGACGCCGAGTATGGCCGTCGTTCCAGGCACGCGCGACGCCTCCTCGCTCGCGGTCGCGGGAAGCCCGGACACGATCTACTTCACGCTGGGGGGAGATTCGCGCGTGTTCCGGCGCGCGCTCGCGTCGGGGGTGGTATCGGTGCTGTTCGATTTCGGCGGGGGGCAAGTCGCGCGCGACGTGCAGGTCCTGGGCAACCGCCTCGTCGCCGTCGTCGGCGGCGCCGTCTCGTTCGGCTACGAGGCCCTGCTCGGCTACAACGTGCAGCGTGATGGAGGAGGACCGCTGCACCTCGTCGACCTCGCGAGCGGCCACGATAGCGTGCTTCCAGACAGCGTCGCCGGAGTCCCGCTGTTCTTCCGTCGTCCCGCCCTGGCTCCGTCCGGCAGGCGCCTCGTCGCCGAGGTCGTGACGGGGAGCGTCACGGACCTCTGGATGCTCGACCTCCCATGACGGCGCGCACGGTCTTCGTCGCGCTGACCCTGCTCGGCACCGCCCCGCTCGGCGCCCAGACGGCGGGCGCCATCGCCGGGCACGTGCGCGACGGGATAACCGGCCAGCCGCTCGAGGGCGCGCGGGTCGCGGTTGACAGCGGGCCGTTCGGCGCCATCACGGACGCGGCCGGGGCCTACCGGATCCGGGAACTGCGGAGCGGCTGGCACCGGGTGCGCGCATCACAGATCGGCTATCAGAGCGCCGTGCGCGAGAGCGTCCTCGTGCAGAACGGCGGCGCGGTGACTGTCGAGTTCGCGCTCCAGCCGCAGGCGGTGAGCATCGCGCCCGTCACCGTCGAAGCGCGGCCGGACGTCGTGCTCGATCCCCTCGCGACCGCGAGCACGCAACGCATTTCGGGCGAAGAGCTGCGCAAGCTCCCGGTCTCGTCGCTCGATGAAGGCATCGCGCTGTCGGCCGGGACCGTGGGAGAGAGCTATCGCGGCGGCCGGGTCGGAGAGCAGGCGTTCATTATTGATGGGCTCGGCGTGAAGAATCAGCTCGGCGCCTCGGACGGCGGGCTCGGGGTCCGCCTCCCGCCGGACATCCTCGAGGAGGCGAGCCTCGTCACGAACGGATTTTCCGCCCGTTACGGCCAGGCGATCTCGGGGCTGGTGAACGTCGTCACGAAGGATGGCGGGGAGCGTTGGCAGGGCCGCAGCGCCTATGAGACCGACCGGCCGCTTCCCGCCGGGTGGGACTACGGACTCGATCGTGTCGTGGTCGAAGGCGACGGCCCGCTGTGGCACGGCATCCGCGCGCTCGCGGTGTTCGACGCTTCCGGGCGCCTCGATGCCGAGCCGGTCGACGCGCCCGCGCCCGTCGATCCCCTCGATCCGCGCAGCGCCAGCCCGTGGCTGCTACCGCACAACAGCGCCGAGACCTACGATGCCGCGGCGAAATTGACCATTCCGGTGGGCGGCCGCGAGACGCTGCGGCTCTTTGGGCTGCGCTCCCTCGAGCAGCGCCTGCTCTACGATCCCGCCTTCAAGTACGACGCCCTCCTCGGGCCGGCGCGCCGCATCGCGGGCTCGCTCGCCAGCGCCCAGTGGCAGCACCGCGCGAGTCCCGAGACGCGCCGCCCGCTCTTCCTGGACCTCCGCTTCGGCTACTACGGGCGCGACTTCCTGCGGGGCACTGCGACTGATTCGGAACCCTACCGCTTCGGCGCATTCACGGGAGAGCCGCTGCACATCGTGGGAGAGGAGATCGCCCGAGCGCAGGATACCACGCTCGCCCGCGCCCCCGTTCCGGGGCTCGTGCCACCTGATTTTTCGGAGCGGACACCGTGGGGCGTGCCGGCGTTCTTCCTGGGCGGAGGATCGCGCGGGGAGGTCGCCTGGAATCGGTTCCGAGAGTTGCGCGGACAGGCCGATGTCGACCTCGGCCTCGGGCCCGACGCGGACCTCTACTTCGGCGGGTCGCTCGTGCGGCAGCACGTGCAGACATTCGAGCGCGCACTCGGCTATCTCCCCGTCGGGGACACGGTGCCGCCCGCCACCGCAGCGGATTTCTCGCCACAGATCGCCGCCCTGTACACGGAGTGGCAACAGCGCGCGAAGGACCTGGGCTTCACCTTCGGTCTGCGCTACGACCAATTCGACCCGCGGGCCGTACTCCAGGGCGGCCGTCTCGGCGCCCGCCGCACCGTGTCGCCGCGCTTCGCTGTCTCCGCGCCCTTGAAGGGCGCGACTTTCGTCGCGAGCTGGGGCCGCTTCGCGCAGGCGCCCGATTTTCAATACCTCGTGGACGCGGCGTTCGACGACACGGCGCGCACCGGCCGCTTCCGCCGCGGCAACCCCGATCTCGGGTTCGAGACCGCGACCCAGTTCGAATTCTCGGTGCGGGCCCGCCCCTCGGTCGGCACGTCGCTTCGGGTGAACGTGTACGTGAAGCGGCTCGACGGTCTCGTCGCCTCGGTTCCGCTCGGCGTGAACCCGGATTCGTCAATCTTCGGCAACGCGGACTTCGGGTCAGTGAAGGGCGTCGAGCTCGTCGCCGAGCGTGACTTCGCCAGATGGTGGGGAGTGCGGGCGTCCTACACGCTGCAGCAAGCCACGGCGACCGCGACGAACGCCTTTCAACTCCTCAAGGTCATTCATGTGGACTCGATCACGGGCGACTCCACTCCGCCCGCGCGGGTCGAGTTCCCGCTCGACTTCGACCGTCGCCATAGCCTGACGGTCATTCTACAGGCGCACGCTCCCGAATCAGGACCGGTGCCGCTCGGGCCCGTGCTCCGCGGGCTAGAAGCCGCGGTGATCGTCCGCTATGCCTCCGGGCTGCCGTACTCGCGCACGAACACAGCGGGCGACACGCTCATCGGGCTCCCGAACAGCGTTCGGCTGCCGCCGCAGGCCACGGTGGACGCGCTGCTCCGCCGGCGGGTCAACCTGTTCGGACGCTCGCTCGGGGTGTACTTCGACGTGCGCAACCTCTTGAACCGGCGCAACGTGGTCGCCGTGCGGCGCGACACCGGCCAACCCGCGGTCGCGACGGCGACGCTGCAGGCGATGGCGCAGAGTGCGTACGCGGCGCATCCCGAGCCGATTCCTTACGAGTCGCCCCGCTACCGGCCCTGGGCTGATCTCGATCACAACGGCTACGTGGATGGTTCCGCCGAGCTGATGCCGCTTTACCTCGCAGCGGCCCGCGATTTCGCGCAGCCGCTGCTCGACTATGGACCCCCGCGCCTCGTGCGCCTGGGCTTCGAAATGGTGTTTTAGGCCGACGCTCGGTCCCGGCCGCGCTCCAGGGCGGCGCGATCCCAGCCGCCCCGGTCGGCGGCCGCCTCGTAGGTGCTTTCCAGGAACTCGAGCAGCGCGGCGTCCGGATCCGGCGCAGCCCGCACCGCTTCGTACGGCAAGATCCACTCGCGCATCACCGGGTGGTAACGCGCGGCGTCGGGTCGTACGGGGGCGTCCGCGCAGCCGGCCGGCTCGGGATAGGCGTATGCATAGAAAGCGGGTTCCGTCACCGGAGCACCAACCGTCCCCGGCCACCAGCCTGCGCTGATGCACTCATGAGAATACGCTTCGCGTGTCACGTAGTCGGGGCAATTCGGAACTCCTCCGGGGTGCAGCGGCGCTCTGCGCCCGGAGAAGCGCGTGCACGACAAATCGAATGACCCCCACCAGAAGTGCGACGGGCTGCTCTTCCCGAGGAAGCGCCCCCTGAACTGCTTCAGTACCCGGTCCGTCCGGGCGAGAATCCGCCAGCAGCGCTGAGCCGCATCGCCATCGTATGACGCGTGCGCGCGATCTTCGGGGAACGGTGTCGCATCCGCGATTTCCACGGGGACCGGCCAAATCCTGGGCTTGATCCCGAGCGCGGCCAGCATGCCCTGGTAGTCGCGGTAAAAGTGCGCGACCGGTTGAGGCGCGAGGGGGATGGCGCGGGTCGCGCCTTCGCTGGTCCGGATCACGAGCCGGTGATCCAGGAAGTCGAAGTCGATCTCGAAGCTCCGCCCCTCGTACGGAATCGGCGATGTGCCGAGCCCCCGAGCGGTAAGGTAGAGCGTGACCTGCCACCAGTGATTCTGCATCGGCGCGAGGGCGAGGCGGGTCTTGCCGACAATCTGCATCCAGCGGTGCAGCGTGGCGTACGTGTCCTGCCACTCGCGGAGCGCCAGCAACGGCCAGCTGCTCGTCACGCGGCGCTCGGCGCGGGCTCGATGAAGATCTCGTCCACGTAGCACCACCCCCAGTCTTCACCACGCTCGAAGCTGCGCATCACCGCGTGCTTCGTCTCGTGAAAGTGCTTGGTTGCGTGCTTGCCGGGGGAATTATCGCAGCAGCCTACGTGGCCGCAAGAAAGGCACAGGCGGAGGTGCACCCAGCGCCCGTGCGTCTTGAGGCACTCTTCGCAGCCCTGGGGCGTGCGGGGCTCGACATCGCGGACCTGGTCGAGATGCGTGCAATCGGTCTTCATGGCTTGGTCCTTTCAGGATCCGATGCGACAAAAGATGGTCTGATCCAATACGGATGCGAAAGCGCCGCCAATGCGGCGGCAGCGTGCTCTAGTCGGACCGCCGCAGCACCTCCTGTATCCGGACGATGGTGTTCCAATTCCGCGTCGTCCCGCGCACGCCGAACTGCTTCTCGAGTACGGCGTTCGGATCGACGGACAGCCGCCCCATCCGCCGCCACAGACACAGCGCGAATGGTCCTTCGAGGGCGACAACTTTGAGCTGCCACGGCCGGCCGGCGGGGAAGAGCAGCGGGAGGGGCGGCGCGCCGCGCGGGCGGCTCGCCAGCACGGTGACGCAGCGCCGCAGGTCGTTGCCCGTCGGCGCGGCGTCGAAGGGCTCCGGATACGCGAGCCGCAGCAGATCGCGGCCGTCCGAGATCATGAGGTCGGCGGCGAACGGCAATCGTTCGAGCACGTGGGACTTGAGCGCGGCGCGGGCGACGCGGTTTCGGATCACGAGCGTGCCGGCCGCTCCGACATTGACGGCGCCCAGATGGGCGAGATCGCGGGCCAGCAGGGCCGGCTGGAACCGCTTATGGGCGCCGACGTTCACGCCCCGCAGAAAGACGACTAACGACACATCAGGTTCGGGGCTAGGGCGACGACGGTGTGACCACCTCGGCTGCGATAACGAGCTGCGTCTTGGGCGTGTAGAACTTCCAATTTTGCGAGAGACCGGTGTCGTGGAGACTCACGCGCAGCCGTATCACCTGACCGTTGTCCTCGACGTACCAGGTCAACGACGCACTGTCGATCCACCGACCCCGCGTGTACCCCATCCTCACCAGGTCGATCGAGTTGCGTTTATCCTTGGCTCGGCGCCACTTCCGGCATGGGGCGGAATCTCGCCGCGCACTCGCGCCCGCGGGCACATCGGCGCATTCGTCCTGGAACGTGTGGAACGCAATCCGGTCTTTGATGGGCGTCACGCCCCCGGACGCCAGTCTCGGGACAGTGTCGACGGAATCCGCCGGCCGTCCGGTCAGGTCCTCAACCGGCATTGCTTGCAGGTGCTCGGCGTACCACCTGAACAGCACCTCGATCGTGACGTCAGTCGTGTACGCGCGGAGGTAGCGCGGGTGTTGGCCGCCAGGGGGAGCGAACCGAGCTTCGGCCGCGGTATCTCGCACTGCTATGGGTATGACCGGGATATCGGTTCCACGCATCGGCACTTGCGCCTCGAGGCAATGCGGAGCGAACGCGATGAGGCCAAGAGCGAGGGTGGTGCCAAATGTGGTCAGAGGCGTCACGGTCGAAGGGGTGGTGGGAGCCGGAATGTAGGTTGCAGTGGCGCGAGATGCCAACCCCACCGTCGCGCGGTGGCACGCCCTGTGATGCCCCCACCGGCGGCGTGCACCCGCACGCTGCCGGCAGGGACCTCCTCTAGGACCCGTCGCTCCGATTGTCGCGGATCAGGGCCGCTGCTGCCCCTTCGTATCTGCAGTGTCTTTCTTCTCACGACCCCGCGCTGGGGGCCGCGCGGGCTGCTCTCGCTCGGCCGGTGTCGCGGGCTTGCCTGCGGCCGCTGGTTGCGGCGGCTGTGCCGTGGGCGGCGCCGTGCGCTCGGCCGGGACTCTGCGCGCGGGCGCTTGCTGCGCCGGCGCGGGCCGCTCAGCGGGCGGCGGCGCCGGACGCTCGACTGGGACTCTGCGCGCGGGCGGTTGCTGCGCCGGTGCGGGCCGCTCAGCGGGCGGCGGCGCCGGACGCTCGGCCGGGACTCTGCGCGCGGGCGGTTGCACCACCGGTGCGGGCTGCTCGGCAGGCGGCGGCGCCGGACGCTCGGCGGGGACTCTGCGCGCGGGCGGTTGCACCACTGGTGCGGGCCGCTCGGCAGGCGGTGCAGGAACCACCGCCGGAGCAGCACGCTCGGGCTCCCGCTTGGCACCCGCGGGAGTCGCCGCGCGAGGCTCGGGCAGTCCCCCGCGCGCGGGCTTGAGCGCCGCCCCGCCGCCACCGGTGGCGGGACGGACGCGCTGGTTCACGTCAGCCCCAGCGCCGCGCTCCCGGAGGTTGGCAACAGCAGCTGGGTCGAGCGGGCGACCCGGGTTGGTCTGCAGCGCCTTCTCCCGCACGGTGAACGGCACGGCTGGGGGAGGCGGAGTGTTCCGGACGACCACTCGCCGCGTCACGGCCACCGCGGGCGGCTGACGCGCCGGCCTTCCCACGGGAGGCAGCACGCTCTCCCGGGTCGGCGCGTAGGGAGCCGCTCCCACCACAGGCGCCGCACTCAGCCGGTCTAGCGGTACGACGAGTAGACCACGGCCGACGGGTCTCGCGCCGACGAACGTTTCCCGCGCGACCACGGTGACGCCACCGGGCGCCTCGCGGTTGCGATAGTTGACGTTCGTCACGTTCCCGAGGTTGATGACGGTGACGTTGACGTTGGTGATGTTGATGTTCCGCACGTAGCCCTGACTCACGTGGTACGCAGGGACGTACATCTCGCCCGGCGCGAGCGGGAACCACCCAACCCCGCCACCCCCGGCGCCGACCGTCACGCTCCAGTTTGCGCCGCCCACGAACGCCACGAGCGCGGGCGAATACACCGACCGCACGACGGCATGTCCCGGGACCCAGCCCCAGCCTCCGCCGACATACGCCCAGCGACCGTAGTGAAACGGCGCGAAGCCCCAAGGGGCGTCGTCCACCCACGTCCATCCCCACGGATCGACCCACACCCAGCGGCCGTCGCGATACGGCGCCCAGCCGGCGACAACTCCGCGCGGCGTCCACACGGCGCCGTAGTCCGCCGTCTGACGCCAATCGCCGTAGTCATCCAGGTCTTCATACCCGGGCATGTCGCGGGAGACGTACTGCGCCGAATGTGACTGGTCGCGTCGGCGGTCCCGGACGCCAGCCCACTGCTCCCAATCGTCCGGCTGGCTCGCGCCCTGGATGTCGTACGTAGGTGAATCAATCCCGGACACGGTGGCGGTTTGCCCGCCGTTAACCGAGAAGGCAGACCCCGCCGCGGTCAACTCCGCTTCGCCCTGGCGCACCGTGAGCCTCGTCTCGTCGCCGGTCGACGTCACGTCGATGCGGTACGCGCCGGGCCGGAGCAGCGACACCGCGCCGTTCGGGGTGTCGACCTCGAAGGTCTCGTCGCTGGCCAGGTCGCGAACGCGCACCTGCAGCGATCCTTCGGAGAGGCGGATCTGCGTCGTCTGGTCGTCGAGCGCCAGAAACCCGAAGGCTGTATTGGAGGCGAGTCGGACCGCTGTCGAGCCCATAGTGATTTCGGTCCGGGCGTCGGCGTCGGCCCAGAGCTCGTCACCGGCCGTGAGCGGGTAGTTGATCGTCGCGTCCGTCCAATCGTCCGCACCTCCGGGGCGGAGCGACACCGCACCACTGAGGAAGCTCAGGCGTCCAACGCGAGACGACGGATCCTGCGGGGACTGGTTCGTGAACCCGACGGTCGGAACTAGCGCCAGTAGCAGGGCCGGCGTCAGGTAGCGTGCGATCCTCATGGCGGTCTCCCTCGTGTGGGCGTGCTTCCTTACGTTGGGCAGCCTTCCCCGTGGAAGGGCCCCCAACGCGCTCCGAGCAACATGACATTCCGGGCCTGAAGCTGGGTTGAGAGAATGTGAAACATTTGTTCATTCATCTCAGCGCACTTCCAACAGGGGCGGTAAGCGAGGGGACAACCGGGGCACACCAAGAGGGCACGCGCCGTGCTAACTGCTTGTGCTACAAGTGGCCAGGGGCAGAATCGAACTGCCGACACGCGGATTTTCAGTCCGCTGCTCTACCAACTGAGCTACCTGGCCGAGCTATGAAGGAGAAGAACTTAGCGGACTGCGTGATACGGTGGGAGTGGGTTATTCCCGGCGTCTTGCGGATGTTGCTCCCGGGTGAATGCCGGCCCTTTGCGGAATGAGAAGAATGCAAACGACGATGAACACCATGATCACCGCCGACGCAATTGGCCGGCTCAGCGCGAGCCCGCCGTGACTGACGGGTTTGTCGAGGAGGTCGCCCACTGTGGCGCCGAGCGGCCGCGTCAGGATGAACGCTGCCCAGAACAACAGGACGCGTGAGGCGTTGGTCCAGAAATAGACGGCGCTAACGACGGCCAGCGCAGCCGCGAATACGACAGCGCTGCCCATATAGCCGAGTCCGGATGTGTCGGCCATCCAGTCGCCTAGAGCGGTTCCCAGCGTCTGGGAAAACGTGATCGTCGCCCAGTAGAACGCCTCCACCTTGGGCGTGCTGACCGTCGCGACCGAGACAGTCCCTTCCGACCAGTACCACAGTCCCAGCGAAGCCAGGACGCAGAGAAACAAGACCGAGGATCCTCCCGTGTAGCCGATGCCCAGGGAGCGATCGGCGAAATCGGCGGCGGTGGTCCCCGCTGTCGTGGAGGCCACGATTGTGGCCCAATAGAGGAAGGGGTGGAATCTCTTGGCCGCGATCTGAAGCACAACCAGCGCCACCAAGACCGAGAGGAATATCGCTGTGCCTGTCAGATAGCCCAACTTCATTGTCATGGTCACCGTGTCGCCAGCTGTCTCGCCCAGCGTCGTGGCGGCAATCTTGATGATCCAGAACCCCAGCGTTACAGCCGGTACCTTGCTCAGCGTCGAATTGCCGTCCACGTTACAACCTCGTCGTTGACTACCAGTGCCGGAGTACAAGACGAGGGGCCCACGCGGGGCCCCTCGTTGCTTCAGTTCACTGCTCTACCAACTGAGCTACCTGGCCTTCATGACCCGCCCTTCACCCGCCGACGTGGCTTTGCAGGCTCCTCAGGAACGGCTGTATCAGCTCGGGGCCTCTGCTCCCGCTGGTCGTGATTAGACCGCGAACGTCACGCGCCCGCCGCTCGCCATACACCGCCCGGTTCGCCTTTGAGTCGATCTCCCACTTCGTGCCGGCGAGGTTGATCCCCGCGAACAGGCCTTTGGTTTTCGAGTAGCTGTAGATCTCGGCATTGAGTTTGTAGTCGGTCTCCGCCGAGAGGTTCCGCCCCACCGGTCCGGCGGCGACCGAAGCCTGGCCGCCAAGATTGAACGACGACGAAGCGATCAGCCGCCCGGCGTTCTTGTTGAGGAATACCAGCACCACGTCCGCCGACTGTCCGCCAATCTGGAAGCCGAAGGTTCCGCCCTTCAATCCCATGAAGCTCGGGAGGCTCCACCCGCCGGCGGTGCGGCAGCTCACCAGTCCGAATCCGACCTTGCCGCCGACACCCAGGCCGACCTGCACTACATCGGGCACGACGGCCACGCAGGTCGCCTTGTCCAGGAGCGACTGCGGTGGGGAGTGGTCGGGTTCCCGTACCAGCTCCGCGAGGATCTCACCGGCGCGCCGAGCCCGCTCCGCCAGCTTCCCGTCGGGATGGGACTGCGCCAGGGCCGGGGCGGGCAGCATGGCCAGGAGGGCGAAACGGACGCCGAGTGCGATGGATCGCGAGAAGCGGGGCGGCGGCATGGACGGTTCTCCAGACGGGGTCGGACTGCGGGTCGCTACCGGTCAGATGAAGCAACGGATGAAACCTAGCGGGATGGCGAACCCCCTGCGAGTGGCCGCCGTCAGACTGCGCCCGGGGACAGAGGGACGAGCCGACGCACGGCGGCGACAATATCGCCGATCGAGAGAGGCCGCTGGAGAATGGCGGCCCACGGACCTCGGGATGCGGCACCCGCCCCGCGAATCAACACGAAGGGAACGCCCGGATACCGCTGTGGCGCACGCTCGAGTGCCACCGGCTCGGCGGCGGCTGTCGCACTGTCCACCACGACCAGGCGCACGGGCCCGCGCTCGGCGTCGTCGGGTGGATATCGCAGGGCTCGGGAAAGCGAGCTCGCACCGATCGCGTCGTAGCCGGCGTCACGCAGCTCGGCGCGCAGCAACGCGCGGGGCCATCGATCAGCGGAGACGATGAGAATGCGCGCGCGGCCGGGCCCTACACGGGGGATGGGGCGCTCCGCAGCACGACGCAGCACGCGCCCGGCTCCGGGCGCAGCTCTGCCGCCACGCCTCTCGCCCCAATGCCCCGGAGCACCCCCCGGATCAGCGCGAGATTCATGCGACAGACGATGGGTGGACACTGCTGCGCCAGCGCGCCGAACGGACAGTTCTCGAGGTGAGTCTCCCCTGCGCGGCGCGACGGCTCGTACCCCCAGCGATCGAGCACCGTCTCAACGCGGTCCAGCCAACGCGGCGCGGCGGCGCGACGCGGGCGACCGGCCGCCTCGCCCAACGTTCGCCCGAGCTTGGCGGCGAGGCGCCCCAGCGCCCCGAGTGCGGCCGGCGACGGCGCGGCGTTCAGGGCATCGAGGAACAGGCGGGCCGCCAGCTCGTAGTGCCGCTCGGGCAACGCCAGACTCACCTGCCCCTTGGACCGGCGGTACAGCTTCGCCGGCCGCCCCGCGCCCGGCCCGCGGCGGCGGTTGAGTCGGCGAAACGACGCGTCCAACAAGCCGTACTGGGCGAGCTTGTCGAGATGAAAGGCCGCGAGCGGACGCGAGATCCCCACGGCGCGGGCGGCCTCGTCGCGGCCCACGTCACACCCGCGGCCACGCACGTAGAGGTACACGCGCCGGCGCACGGGATCGGCAAGCGGCGCAATCGCCGCCACTTGACGCTCGAATGACGCACGGTCCATACCGTAATCTACTCCTCTCCCGCAGCCTCGAACCGCGCCGGCAGTCGCCATACCCCATCCACGGAACTACATCCACAATCCCTCCCGCGGGGCTACATCTAAAACAAATATACATTATAATTACAGATACCGGCGGCGACGCACCTCAGCGCCGCACGGGGCTTGCTCGTCCTCACCTTTGCGGGAGACATCTCCATGAAACGCCTGTTCCCCACGGCGCTGATCGCAGCGCTCGGCCTCACCATCGCAATCGCCCCGACGGTGGCGGCCCAGCTCAAGGCCCCACCCGGCGGCAGCTACAAGAAGGTCTCGACGCTGGTCCAGCTCCCCGATTTCCTGCCGGGCCTCGGCCGGTTGTATGTCGATCCGGCCACGCTGCCGGCGGGCCCGTTCCTCGCGTACGACCATCAGGGGCGCCTGGTCAGCTCGATCTACATGATTCCGCTCAAGGACCTGGACGCGCAGAAGGCGTTCGAGAATCTCAAGACCGGGAGAGGCAAGACCGTCGATCACGTGGACGTGGTCTACAACCCGGGGCACGCCGGGGTTGCGGAGCCGCACTATCACGTCATCCTGTGGTACGTGTCGCGCGCCAAGGCCGCGGCCCTGAAGTAGGCCGGCTCAGGACATATCCGGGGCGGCGGGGCGAGCCAGCGCCCCGCCCCCTCCGGGCGACGGTGGGTGCTGGCGACGCCGCCTCCACCCCGTACCTTCCCGCCTATGCCCTATCCCGGCCACCCGAACCTCACGGTGCTGGATCATCCCCTCATTCAGCACAAGCTCACCATCCTGCGCGACAAGCACACCGGCACACGCGACTTCAAGCAGCTCGTCAGCGAGATCGCGATGCTCATGGCGTACGAAGTGACGAGCGACCTCCCGCTCGAGCCGCTTGAGATCGAGACGCCGCTCGAGCGCATGCGCGGCGCCCAGGTCGCCGGGAAGAAGCTCACCCTCGTGCCGATTCTGCGCGCCGGACTCGGCATGATCGAGGGGATCTCGCAGCTCATCCCCTCGGCGCGGGTCGGCCACATCGGGCTGTACCGGGACCACGAGTCCTTGAGCCCGGTGGACTACTACTTCAAGATCCCCGCGGGGGGGCAGGATCGGACGTTCTACGTGCTCGACCCGATGCTCGCGACGGGCGGATCGGCGGTTGCCGCCGTGACCGCCTTGAAAACGGCCGGGGCGGGGCGTATCCGCTTCCTCTGTCTGGTGGCGGCGCCCGAGGGCGTGCGTCTCCTCGCGGAGCGGCACTCCGATGTCCCCGTGTTCGCAGCGGCCCTCGATCGGCAGCTCGACGCGCACGGCTACATCCTGCCGGGATTGGGCGACGCGGGGGACCGCCTGTTCGGGACCGGCCGCGTGTGACGAAAAACGTCATTCTGTGACATATTGACGTTTTACGTCATTGCACCACATTTTGACGGATCATGACATCCTACGTCGCCGTTCTCGCGGACGTGGTCGCGTCGCGCACCCTGCCGCCCGCGCGCCGCGCCCGGCTGCAACAGGAGCTTCGCGCCGCGGCCCAGGAGTGGAATCGCCGCTGGCGCCCGGTCCTCGCGGCGCGGATCGCCGTCACCCTGGGGGACGAGCTGCAATGCCTGCTCACGCGGGCGGACCCCCTGTGGGAGATCGCGCACGCGATTCGCGCGCGCTTCACTCCGGTCGATTGGGTCGTCGCCCTTGGCCGCGGCCCGATCGCGACGCGACTCACCCCCGGCATCACCGCCCCCGAGGTGGATGGACCCTGCTTTCACGCGGCGCGCGTCGCCTTGGAGCGGGCCAAAGCTCGGCGCCTCGTGTTCGCGTTCGAGGGCTTCGGACATAGACAGCCGGAATTGGACGGGTTCGCGAACTATTACTCCGCACTCTACTGGAGCTGGACCGCGCGCCAGCGCACCGTGGCCAAGCTGTTGCGCGCCGCTCGCCCGGAGGAGGTTGCCCGGCAGCTCCAGATCGACCGGAGCGCGGTGTCGCACCTGGCACGCCGCATGGCCTGGCCATTGGTCGCCGCGGGCGATACTATCTTCCGAACTCTGCTCACCCCATGAATCCCCTCACGATCGTTCCACTCCTCGCCTACACGATCGTCGCGACGCTCTGGCCCGCCCAGATCGACGGACGCCGCCGCGGCCGCGACCTCCTGCTCATCGAGGTGGTCATCGTCGCCGTGGCGATCGGCATCGGCATCGCGCTCGACACGCTGGTCGTCCCTCGCGGAGCGATAGGGTTGTGGTCGGGGAAAGCGGCCCTGATTGTAATGGCCTTCCTCTACGTATGCGGCCGCGGGATCGTGTTGGTGCGCGCCGTCCTCGAGCTGCCCGCGCTGCAAATGCGGCGCGATGAAGACCGTACCGCCGGAGCGATCGAGATCGCGCGCGGCCGCACGATCGGCGTGCTCGAGCGCGCCGTGGCGCTCATCCTCGTGCTGCTCGGCCAGTACGGGGCGCTCGGCATCATCATGGCCGCGAAGTCGATCGCCCGCTTCCGCGCGCTCGAGGATCGGGAATTCGCTGAGTACTTCCTCGTCGGAACCCTGGCATCTCTGGTGCTCGCCCTGGCGGGCGGCGTGGCAGTGCGGTTGCTCCTCAAGATCTAGCAGACCGCCGGACCTATATTCCCGGATATGCCATTCTGGACGGTGCGGCGGCGCCTGGTCGCCACCGCCGTCGTCGCCCTGCTCTTGCTGTTCGGTTGGGCCGCCGTCGTCCTCACGGTCGCGGTGACGGCGGAGCGCGACGATGTGACCACGGCTGACGCGATCGCCGTGCTCGGCGCGGCGCAATACAATGGCCGCCCCAGCCCCGTGTTTCGCGCCCGGCTGGAGCACGCCGCGACGCTGTACCAGCGAGGCTACGCTCCCGTCGTGCTGGTCACGGGGGGCGTCGGCCCCGGCGACACGGTGAGCGAATCCGAGGTTGGCCGCCGCTATCTGCTGAAGCTGGGGCTCCCCGGCGACGGTGCGGTCGCGCTACCCGCCGCGGCGACCACCTACTCCTCGCTCGAGAGCATCGCGCACTGGTTCCACGCCAAGGACAGTCGGCGCGTCGTGCTCGTGAGCGACGGCTTCCACATGCTGCGGCTCCGGATCATCGCCCACCGTCTGGGGCTGGCTCCATTTACATCACCCGCGATCAATTCGCCGATCCACGCGAACGCGCGCCTCAACGCCGGCTACCTGATGGGCGAGGGTCTCAAGGTGCCGCTCACCTGGCTGTTTCAACACTAGAGGGGATATGCAACTCGGCACGCGGCGGATCCACACCGGCAGAGTCGTGCGGCTCGATGTGGATCGGGTCCGCTTCCCCGACGGCTCGGAAGGCGAGTTGGAGCTGATCCGGCATCCCGGGGCCGCGGCCGTGGTGCCCTGCGCCGACGATCCCAGCTCGGGCAACCCCACGATCCTGATGATCCGACAATACCGCTATGCCACCGGCGGACCGCTGTGGGAGATTCCCGCAGGCACGCTCGCCCCGGGTGAGTCGCCGGAGGCGTGCGCCCGGCGCGAGCTGCGCGAGGAGACAGGCGTCACCGCCCAGCACTTCCAGCGCATGACATCGATCTGGACCACACCGGGGTTCACGAACGAGGAGATTCACCTTTTTTGGGCACACGGGCTCACCGCAGGTGAGGCGGCGCACGAGCCCGATGAATTCATCGAAATTGTGCCACGGTCCCTGTCCGAGGTCCTGGCCGGCATCCGGGACGGGGAGGTTCGGGATGCCAAGACGGTCGCAGCTATCCTTTATATGGCGGGGTTCGTTCTGGGCGTCTAAGTGACATTCTGTCACCAGGATGGGACGCCAGTGCCAAGAGCGATTCTCGCCCGACAACTTTTGTAACCCTCCCGGCGTTATGACCATAGAGGGGGTGGCCGCCGATCCGCTGCGACCGGTACGGTTCCTGCGGCATCTCTATCATCAATGGCCGTTTGTTCCACGAGCCGTGGTTTCGATCTGCAACGCGGGGGGTCTTGTGGGAGTAGCGCTCAAGCGGAAGGTCCAAGCGCCCGAAAGCCCGAGGGCATTGCATCGCGTCACACTGCACGAGCTTGACGACGGGCATGTGGTGCTCGAGCACTTGCGGGGCGACCCTCAAGCCTTCGGCGCGCTCGTCGATCGCTATCAGACGCGGCTGCTGAACTTCATCAACCGCACGATAGGCGATCGCGAACGGGCCGAGGACCTGGTGCAGGAAGTCTTTATCCGCGTGTTTCGTCACCTGCACCGCTTCGACCAGACCAAGAAGTTCTCGACGTGGATCTATACCATCGCATCGAACCTCGCGAAGAACGAGCTGCGCAATCGCAGCCGCAACCCGCTCGTCTTATTCCAGGCGATCAAGAAGCATTGGGAGCCCGACCACCGGCCGCTGCAATTCGAGGACACGACGGCCCGCCCCGACGATCTCTACCGCAAGCGGTTCCTCAAGGAGGCGGTCGAGCAATGCGTGGGCAAGCTGCCGACCCACCACCGAGCCGTGTTCGTGCTGCGTGAGCTGGAAGGCAAGAGCTACGCGGAAATCGCCGATATTACGGGATGCAACCTGGGCACCGTGAAAAGCCGCCTCAATCGGGCACGGAACAGCTTTGCCCAGATGATCGGGCCGATCCTCGAGTAGGGGAACCCGCGCTTGCGCGAACGGTAGTACATTTCCGCGCATGACTTGCACTGAGTTCCTCGAGCACTACACGGAATACCGTGACGGGCTGATCACGGCGCCCCGAGAGGTGCGCCGCTTCGCCCGTCACCTGACTCAATGCCCGTCGTGTCGCCGCCACGACGCGGCACTGCGGCGTGGCTTGCTGGTGCTGCAGGATACCGACACCGTTTATCCCTCCCCCGATTTTCGCCGTCGTCTCGAGCAACGCCTGCAACGCGAAGGGCTCACGGCAGGTGGGGAGGTCGCTCCGGTGCGCGCCGGTCTCGTCGCGGCGATGTTCATCGGCGTGGCCATCGCGCTCGTCGCCTTCCAGGGCGTCGAGCGGCACCGCGCCGGCCGGATCCCCGAATTGCCGGCGGTACCCTTTCCCAAGCCGGTCGCCCAGGCCGGCGTTCCGTTCGTCTCGTTCCAGGACCCGCGCGCCAGCGTGGTGTACAGCAACCCCAACCCATACGGCACCGCGCTGATCGAGCCCGTCGCCGCTGGACGCTGAGCCCCGCGCGGCGGTAACTTCCGCCCCGTATGGGGGCTCTCACCTTCGACGCGCTGCTCCGGAGCCTCAAACGCGGCGCGCCCGATCCGGTCTATTATCTCCATGGCGACGAAGACGTCCTGAAGGACGAGGCGATTAGGGCGCTGCTCGATCGGGCGCTCGAGCCCTCCGCCCGCGATTTCAACATCGACCAGCGCGGCGCCGCTGAGCTCGATCCCGAATCGTTCAGCGTCCTCGTAAACACCGCGCCGCTTCTCACGACGACGCGCGCCGTGGTGCTGCGGGGGATCGAGCAGATAAGGAAGACTTCGCGGCTCTACAAGGAGCTGCTCCATTATCTCGAGGCGCCGAATCCCAGCACGCTCCTCGTACTCGTGCAGGGTGCGGGCGCGGATGACAAACCCGACGCCGCGTTGCTGCGCCGTGCCACGGCGGTCGAGGCCGAGCGGCTGCCCCCGGACCGGGTCCTCCGCTGGGTGGCCCATCGCGCGGGAGAGCTTGGACTCGCACTCGAGGACGACGCGACGCCCCTCCTGCTCGAGGCGGTCGGCCCCGATCTCGGCGCGCTGGCCCGCGAGCTCGACAAACTGGCCGCGGCCACCGCGGGACGGCAGGCGAGCGCCGCGGACGTGGCCGCGCTCGTTGGCCTGCGACGGGGCGAGACGCTCGCGGATCTCGTGGCGGCGGCGCTTGAGCACCGTCCCGCCGCGGCCGCGAGTCTCGTCGAGCCGGTGCTCGAGCAGGCGGGGATGACGGGCGTCCGGATCGTGACGGCGCTCGGCACGGCGCTCGTCGGGACGGCGCTCGGGCGCGCGGAGCTCGACGGCGGGGTGGCGGCGGGCCGGCTCCCCGATGTCCTGTTCCGCCATTTTCTCACCGCCCGTCCCTTCGGCCTCGGCAACTGGAAGGAGGAGGCGGCGCGCTGGGCGCGCTGGGCCACTCGCTGGAGCGCGGCGGCGCTGCGGCACGCGCTGCGCCAGGCGCTCGCGGCGGACCGTGCCCTCAAGTCGACCACGGTGAGCGACGAGCGAGGCACCGTGACCCAGCTCGTGCTGACTCTCGCGGTTCCCATGGAGGAAGCGGCGTGAGAACCGTGGCCGTCCTGATTCTCGTCTGCGCGACCGCCCGACCACCCAATCGCCTGAGCGCCCAGGCCCCACCGTCGGTCGATTCGACCCGGCGCGCCGCCTTGAGCATCGCCCAGACGCGGCCCGACTCGGCGCGCGCCATGATTCGCCGGCTGCTCGCGACCCTCACGCCGCGCGATTCGCTCTACCCCGGAGTCCTGCTCGACGCCGGGCGCGTCGCCGCCGACGCGCCCACGGTGGCCACGAACCTGCAACGCGTGGTCGTGGAGTACGGTCGGTCGGTCTGGGCCGACTCGGCCCTCCTGCTGCTGACGCAACTCTACTTCGCGCAGGGCGACCCCGCGGGGACGGTGCAGGCGGCGGAACGGATGCGCCGCGATTACCCCGATTCGCCGCTCCTGCCGCGGGTCAGCTTCTGGGGCGCGCGCGCCTACTTCGAGTTGAAAGACGACTCGCACGGCTGCGCGCTGCTGCAGGATGCGCTGAACGGAGCGGGTGATGACGTCGAGTTCAAGAACCAGGTGTCGTTCTACCGCGCGCGCTGCAGCGGCCAGATGGCCGGCGCGCCGGCCGTGACCCCTGCGGCGGCCGCGACTGCGCCCCCCGCGGCTCCGGGGGCGCCCGGGTCGTACGCCGTGCAGGTCCTGGCCGTGAAGAGCGCACCGCAGGTGGACGAGATGTTGACCCGCCTCAAGGTTATGGGGTTCGACGCCCGCGTGGTGCGCGACACGAGCGGCCTCTTCAAGGTTCGGGTGGGCCACTATAGGACGCGCGACGACGCGCAGCGCGCGCAGCGGCGCCTGAAGACACGGCTCGGCGGTCAGCCGTTCATCGTGGAGGAGCCGTGACGACGCGGCTCGAGCCCGGCACCCCGGTCATGCAGCAATACCGGGAGATCAAGGCTCGGTACCCGCACACCGTGCTGTTCTTCCGGATGGGCGACTTCTACGAAATGTTCGAGGATGACGCCCGTCTCGCGGCCCGCGAGCTGGGTCTGACGCTCACCGCGCGCAACAACGGCGGGGCGGCGGCGGTGCCGCTGGCCGGCGTGCCGGTGAAGGCGGGCGCGGACTACGTGCGGCGGCTGATCGCGAAGGGGCACCGCGTGGCGATCTGCGAGCAGATGGAGGATCCGAAGGTCGCCAAGGGCATCGTGCGCCGGGAGGTGGTGGAGACCGTCACGCCCGGAAGTATCCTCGCCGACGACTGGCTCGCGCAGAATCGCAACAACTACCTAGTGGCAGTGGACGCGCGGGCCGACGAGGCGGGGATCGCGGCGCTCGACCTGATCACGGGCGAATTCGTGCTGGAAACGGTGCCGCGGGCCGAAGTCGGGCCCGCGCTCGCGCGCTACGAGGCGGCGGAGCTCGTCGCTCCCGCCGGCTCGTCCCGCGGGACCGCTGAGGGCGCGATGTGCACGGAGCGCGAGAGCTGGGAGTTCGATCCCGACCTCGCCCGCGAGGATCTCGCACGGACCTTCGGGGTCGCGTCGCTGGACGGTCTCGGCGTGGACGCGGCCGACGCGCCGGCGCTCGGCGCCGCCGGCGCGCTGCTGCGCTACGCCCGAGAGCTCAAGCCCGGGGGCGTGCCGCATCTCTCCCGCCCGAGGATCGTGCGGCGCGGGGACGTGCTGCCCTTGGATGACATGACGCGCCGCAACCTCGAGCTCGTCGAGCCGCTGCGTCCCGGGACTGCGGGGGCAACGCTGCTCGAGCTGCTCGACCGCACCCTCACGCCAATGGGCGGGCGGCTCTTGCGCCGCTCAGTGCTCGCGCCGCTCGTCGATTCCGCGGCGATCAACGCGCGGCTCGACTGCGTTGCCGTGCTGGTAGGCGACGGGCGCGGGCGCGAGCGGCTGCGGGAAGCGCTGGAGGGCATCCGGGACCTGGAGCGGCTAGCCGGCCGGGCCGCTCTCGGGCGCGCCACGCCGCGCGAGCTCGGGGCACTGCGCGACTCGATGCTCCGGCTTCCGGACGTGCGCGCCGGGCTCGACGGCCTTGAAAGCCGGGGTAGCGCAGCGCTGCTCGAAGCCGCGGCGGAGCGGTTCGACTTGCTCTCCGACTTGGGCGCCGAGCTCGCCCGGGCACTGGTGGAGCGGCCGCCCGCGCAGCTGAGCGAGGGCGACGCCATTCGAGCGGGATACGACGGCGAGCTCGACGAGCTGAAGCGGGCTCGCGACGGCGGCAAGCAGTTCATCGCGTCGCTCGAGACACGAGAGCGCGAGCGCACCGGGATTCCGTCGCTCAAGGTCGGCTTCAACAAGGTCTTCGGTTACTACCTCGAGGTGACGCGCCCCCATCTCGCGCGCGTCCCACCGGCCTACGAGCGTCGACAAACAGTATCGGGCGCTGAGCGGTTCGTGACCGCCGAGCTGAAGGAGCAGGAGGCAAAGGTGCTCGGCGCCGAAGAGCGGATCGAGAGCCGCGAGGCCCAGGTGCTCGACGGCCTGCGCGGCCGCGTGGCGGCGGCGAGCGCGCGCGTTCAGGCGACCGCCGCGCTGCTTGCGCAACTCGACGTCTGGAGCGCGCTCGCCGAAGTCGCCGAGCGTGAAGGGTACGTCCGCCCGTGGGTCGACGACGGGTTCGGACTCGAGCTAGAGGGCAGCCGGCATCCGGTGGTGGAGCGCCGCATGGCGCGCGAAGCCTTCATTCCGAACGACGTGCGGCTCGACGAGCACGCCCGCGTCATCGTGCTCACGGGTCCGAACATGGCCGGCAAGTCCACACTCCTGCGACAGGTCGGGCTCGCGGTGCTCCTCGCGCAGATGGGCGCCTTCGTGCCGGCGCGGCGGGCGCGCATCGGCGTCGTGGACCGGCTCTTCACCCGGGTCGGCGCGGCGGACAATCTGGTGCGAGGCCAATCCACCTTCATGGTGGAAATGAGCGAGACCAGCGCGATCTTGCACGGGGCGAGCGGCCGGAGTCTCGTCTTACTGGATGAGATCGGGCGGGGTACGTCGACCTACGACGGCGTGGCGATCGCCTGGGCCGTAACCGAGCATCTGCACAATCAGATCGGCTGCAAGACGATCTTCGCGACGCATTACCACGAGCTGACGCAGCTCACCGAGGAGCTGGCCCACGCGCGTAACTTCAACGTCGCGGTGCGTGAAGTGGGAGACGAGGTCGTGTTCCTCCACCGCCTGGAGCCGGGCGGCGCCGATCGGTCGTACGGTATCCACGTGGGCCGGCTCGCCGGTCTTCCGGCTCTCGTGGTGGAGCGCGCGGCGCAGGTGTTGCGGCTGCTCGAGGCCGGTCATCACGTCGCGCGGCAGCCCGTGCCGTTACCACCGGACGCCGCGCAGCTGGCGCTGTCGTTGCACGCCGCCCCGCATCCGCTCGTCGCCGAGCTCGAGGGACTGGACGTGAACACGCTGTCACCGCTCGAGGCGCTGAACCGGCTGGCGGCCTGGAAGCGACAGCTCGAGGGGCACGCATGAACACGCGGCACCACGTGTGGGCGGCCGCGCTGCTCCTGGTCGTCGCATGCGGCAAACAGCAAGCTCAGCCCGACGATCAGGCCCCCAGCCGGCCCGCGGCGCCGCCCGATCAGGAGGCCCCTGTGCCGCTGAACGGGGAGGCGCCGATCCAGTATCCGCCGCGCCTATTCGATCAAAAAGTAGAGGGAGAGGTCGTGTTGCGGCTGTTCGTCGACTCGACGGGGCGCCTGGCGCCCGAGTCGTCGAAGGTGGCGGAATCGAGTGGGTATCCCGCGCTCGACTCCGCGGCGCTCGCCGGCGCGCGGCGGATGCGTTTCGCGCCGGCGCGACGTCGGGGGATTCCGGTCGCCGCCGCGTTTCTCCAACCGATCGAGTTCCGCCACCCGCAGGGTCAGGCGATGGAAGGAGGCCCGGGTGCCACCTCACGCTAAACCCTATGCCAACGTTCTCGAAACGATCGGGTGGACGCCGCTCATCCGGCTGAACTCGGTCACCCAGGGCATTCGCACGCCGGTGTACGCGAAGGCCGAGTTCTTCAATCCCGGGGGATCGGTCAAGGATCGGATCGGCATCGCGATGATCGAAGCGGCTGAGCGAGAGGGGCGGCTCAAGCCGGGAGGGCTGATCGTGGAGGCGACGTCCGGCAACACGGGTGTGGGGCTCGCGCTCGCGGCCGCGGTGAAGGGCTACCACTGTATCTTCACTATGCCCGACAAGATGTCCCAGGAGAAGGCGCGCCTGCTCCGCGCGCTGGGCGCGGAGGTGATCATCACGCCGACCGCCGTCCCGCCCGACCACCCTGAGAACTACATCATGAAGGGCCGCGCCATCGCCGCCGCGCACCCCAACGCCATCTTCGCCGACCAGCATTACAACCAGGTCAACCCGGAGGCCCACTATCGCACCACGGGGCCTGAGATCTGGGAGCAGACGGACGGCCGCACCACGCACTTCGTCTGCTCCCCCGGGACGGGAGGAACGGTGAGTGGCGCGGGCCGTTACCTGAAGGAGCAAAATCCCACCATTCGCGTGATTGCGGGGGATCCCGTAGGATCGATTTACCTGGCGTACGCGAAGACGAAGCGGCTAACGGAGGGGCATCCCTACAAGGTCGAGGGGATCGGCGGGGACAAGCTCCCTACCGCGCTGCACTGGGACGTCATCGACGAATGGATCGCGGTGACCGACAAGGATGCGATGCTGATAGTGCGGCGGCTGGCGCGGGAGGAGGGGCTCTTCACCGGCGGGTCGACGGGCGTGAATCTGGTGAGCGCGCTCGAGGTCGCCCGCCGAGTGGACAACCCCAACGCGATGGTCGTCACGATCTTGTGTGACACGGGAGAGCGCTACCTGTCGAAGGTCTACAACGACGAGTGGCTGCGGGAGAACCAGATCCTGGAGACCGAGCGCACAACCGTCGGCCGGCTCGTGCTGGCGAAGGGGAACGGCGCCCCGGCGCTGATTCACGTCGGCCCCGAGGCCACCGTGCGCCAGGCCTTGAACCTGATGAGCACCTACAACGTGTCGCAGCTGCCGGTGCTCGACGGGGGCGACGGCGTGGGCGCGATCTCGGAGCAGGCGCTGATGGCCAAAGCGCTGGAGCAGCCCGCCACCCTGGACCAGCCGGTCGGGGATGTGATGGATGCGCCGTTCCCCGTGGTGGACGCCGACCTTCCGCTGGATCGATTGACGACAATGTTGACCAGGGAAACGCCGGCCGTACTGATGCGGCGAGACGGCCGCCTCGCCGCGATCGTCACGCGGTATGACGTGCTGCACCAGCTGGCGGGGATTCACTGATGCGGGTCACGGTGCTGGCGGGGGGGGCCACCCCGGAACGGGCGGTGGCGTTCGCGGGCGCGGCGGAGATCGTCGCCGCGCTGCGCGGTCGGGGCCATACCGTCCATGTCGTCGACACGACCCAGGGTCTGCTCTCGGCGACGGAGGAGAGCCGCGTGCTCGCAGCCGCCACCGTGGGCGCCCGGCCGATCGACGTCGGGGGTCTCGCCGCGCGGGAACGACGCATGCTCTCGAACGGGCTGGGCGAGCTGCCGGCTGTGCGGGACGCGGACGTCTTGTTCTTGTCGGTCCACGGCGGCAGCGGGGAGGGGGGGACGCTGCAGGCGGTGCTGGACGTGATCGGCGTTCCTTACACGGGCAGCGGGCCGCTCGCGAGCGCGCTGGCGATGGACAAGGATCTCGCCAAGCGGCTGTTCCGGGCGGCGGGGGTGCCCGTGCCCGCGTGGTTCATGACGCCGGTCGCGCCGGAAGACGTGACGACCGCGCTCGGGTGGCCCGTGATCGTGAAACCGTCGAAGGGCGGGTCCACCGTGGGGCTGAGCCTCGTCAAGAATGCCAAGGGGTTGGATGATGCCGTGGCGCTCGCGGCGCGGTACGACGACGAAGTGATGGCCGAGCAGTTCATCGCCGGTCGCGAGCTGACGGTCGGAGTGCTCGGGGACGTCCCGCTGCCGGTGGGTGAGATCATCCCGAAGCATGAGATCTTCGATTACGAGTGCAAGTACACACCCGGGATGTCTCAGGAGATCTTCCCGGCCGCGCTGGATGCGAATCTGGCCCGGCAGCTGCAGGAGCTCGCCTTGACGGCGCATCGCGCCCTGAAGCTCGGTGGCTACTCGCGGGTCGACTTCCGCCTCAGCGCGGAGGGGGACATCTTTTGCCTGGAGGCGAACACACTGCCCGGGATGACGCGGATGAGCCTCCTGCCCCAAGCGGCCCGGGCCGCGGGAATGAATTTTCCGGAGCTCTGCGAGCGCATCTGCCGGCTCGCGCGGAACCCCGGGGGTGCGCGCGGGGGATAATCCAGATGGATCCGCAGCGAATGTTCGGCACCACCCCTTGGGTGCGGCGACTGTTAGTCGCCAACCTCGTGGTGTTCCTCTGTCAGAAGACGATTCTCGTCGACCCGCGCTTCCAGGCGGCGCTCGGGTTCGACCCGCTGTACGCCTTCGCCCGTCCGTGGACGTTCGTCACCTACATGTTCCTCCACGCCGGCGCGCTGCACCTGGCGTTCAACCTGCTGGCGCTGTTCCTGTTCGGACCGGCGGTCGAGGAGCGCATGGGCGGGCGGTCGTTTCTCCCTTACTACCTGCTGTGCGGACTCGGCGGCGCGGCGCTCTCCTTCGCGCTCATGCAGGTCCGCTACGTCGGCGTCGTGCTCGGCGCGTCGGCGGCGGTGTACGGGGTGATGCTCGCCTTCGCCTGGGCGTGGCCCGATCAGCCCATCTACGTCTTTCCGTTCCCGGCACCGATCCGGGCGAAGTGGCTGGTGACGTTCGCCGTCGGGATATCGTTCCTCCTGGCGCTCCTGTCCGTGTCGGACGGCATCGCCCATCTCGCGCATCTCGGCGGATTCGGCGCCGGCTTCCTGTATCTCAAGGCGTCGTCGTGGTGGCTCGCCCGGGCGGAGCGTCAGCCGCGACGCGCCACGGAGCCGGGCGTGCTCGTGCAATCGGCGCGCGTGGCGGAGAGCGGCGATGCCGGACCCGCGCGCCGGCCGCCCCCGGCCGGGGAGCGGGATTCCATACACGCGGAGGTCGATCGCGTGCTCGACAAGATCTCGGCGCGGGGGATCGACAGTCTCACTCCCGCGGAGCGCCGCTTCCTCGCCGAGCTGAGCCGCAAGATGCGCGACAAGTCCTGACCACCTAAAAGTCAAGGCGCCGGTCGCTCGACCGCCGGGGGATCGGGGCGACGCGCGCTTGTCTCTCGCGGGGCCGTTTCCCAAATTGGACGCCGATCCGGCGCCATGCTCGTCAATCTGGTCCCTGAGTTCCTGGCGATTCTCGCCGCCCCCGACCCCGCCGGTGCCTACCGGCGCTACTTGGAGCGCCACCAACCGATCCTCGACAGCTACTGGCGCAACTACGTCCTCGACCCGCGCTCGCCCCATGCCGAGCAGGTGATCGACGCCACGGTGCGAGCGGATCACGACGACCTCGAGCGGCTGCTCGACGACGTGGACGTGGTGACGATCGCGGAGGAAGCGTTGCAACGCGCGCTCGAGCGGCTCGAGGTCGATTGCGCCGTGGACCTGTACCTGATGGTAGGGGTGGGCGCGGCGAACGCGGGCGAGCTGGTGGTCGGAGGCCGGGGCATCGCGTTCATCTGTCTCGAGCACTTCACCGGACGCGCCAATGCCGAGACGCACGGGATGGGTCTCGCTCCGCATCTGCTGCCTCTGTGGATCGCGCACGAGGTGGCGCATGCGGTTCGCTACACGTCTCCCACGAGTCGTGCCGACCTCAAGCGCCTCGTGGCCGAAGGGCGCGGGTCGTACGACTACTGGGAGACCGGCAGCCGGGCCACGCTGCGCGAGCTGGTCGTGAACGAGGGCGTGGCGGTCGCGGCGGCACAGGCCGCGGCTCCCGGGTTCGAGCCGTGGGAATACTTCGGCTACACGCGCCGCCAGTACCGCCGCTGCCGCGAGCTGGACGCGTTCCTGCGCCGCGCGATCGCGCCGCAGCTCGACGAGCGCGGCCTGGGGCTGCGGCTGCGGTTCCTGTCGGGCGGCACCCGGCCGGCCGCGCGCCTCGCGGGCGGCCGGGTGCTGCCCGAGCGCTCTGGCTACTACCACGGCCTGCGGCTCATCGAGCCGTATCTCGCCGAAGCGGGCATCGCCGCGGCGGTGCGGGCCACGGCACTCGAGTTCCAGCAGGCGGAGGAGCGCGCCCAGGGCGAGACGGGGGGCGTGCAAACGGCGTGAGCCCGAAGCCGCGCGTCGAGCGGCGCCGCAACCGGCCGCTGCGAGAAGTCCTGGACGAGCTGCTGCAGCACGCGCGCGACATCGCCCGGCGGGCCCGTGCGATGTCGCCGGCGGAAGTGGACTACGCGCAGCAGCGACTCGAATGGCTGGCCGACGAGGTCTGGCGCGCGGCGACGGGCGAAGAGCCGCCGTCCTGAGCCGCGCGGCGCCCTGCGCCCGCTCTTGACACGTCCCCGACCGGCGGGCACGTTCTCTGCCAATCGACACGGTTCCGTAGAGCTACCCGCCGAGGCGGGACTGCGTGGCACCGCAGCGCACGCCACAACGCCACGCCGCTCCGATACCGCATTGGGAATGATCTCCTACGTTGGGCTCGTCGACCACATTCGGATCGGGAGGAGCTATGGCAGCGGACTTTTTCATCGGGGAGTCGTTGGTGGGTGACGGAAACGAGGTCGCCCACGTCGACTTGATCATCGGCTCAAAGCACGGACCGGCGGGGCAGGCATTTCTGAATTCGCTCTCCAAGAACAGCGACGGCTTCACCACGCTCCTCGCCGTCGTCACGCCCAACCTGCCGGCGAAGCCCGATACGGTGCTGTTCAACAAGGTCACGATGAAGCATGCCGCCCAGGCCGTGCAGATGTTCGGCCCGGCGCAGGCAGCGGTCGCCCGCGCGGTGGTGGACAGCGTTTCCTCGGGCGTGATCCCGCGCGACAAGGTGGATGACTACTGCATCCTGGTCGGCGTGTTCATTCACTGGCAGGCGAAGGACGACAAGAAGATCTTCAAGTTCAATTATCAGGCGACGAAGGAATCGATCGAGCGCGCGTTGAAGGGAACGCCGAAGCTCGACGCGGTGATCGCCGGCGCGAAGACGGCGACGCATCCCTTCGCGGGCGGCGCCGACCGGGCCTAACCCAGCCGAGCCGGAACAGCGAGTCGAGGGGCGGGCCCTCCGCCCCTCGCCGGACGGCATCTCGATGCGGAAGCTCCTCCTGCAGCTCGACAGCTCGCGACTGCCGAGCGTGTTCGATCGCGTCGTGGCGTACGATGCGGGCGCCGACGAGATCATGAGCTACGGCGGTGTCGCCGAAGGCGACGTGCGCGACCTGATCCACGGCTGCATCTTCACCCGCGGTCTGAAGGACCTCAAGCACACGGCGGTCTTCATCGGCGGCGCCGACATGGCGGTGGGGGAGCGGTTGCTCACCGCCGCCCGCCAGGCGTTCTTCGGGCCGTTCTCCGTCTCCCTGATGCTCGACTCCAACGGGTCCAACACGACGGCGGTGGCGGCCGTGATGAAGCTGGTCGAGGCCGCGGGCGACGTGCGGGGCAAGCGCGCGGTGGTCGTGGCAGGCACGGGACCGGTGGGATTGCGCGCGGCGGGGCTGCTCGCCAAACGCGGGGCGGATGTGCTGATCACGTCGCGAACACCGGAAGGGGGCGAGCGCGCCCGGGAGATCATTACGCGGCGCTTCGGGGGGACGGTACGGGCGGTGGCGCTGCCCCTGCCCGCGGAGGCGGACCGGGCGCTGGACGGAGCGACGCTGGTCCTGAACGCGGGACCCGCCGGCGTGCCGCTCATCTCCAAGCGCTCCTGGGCGGACCGCTCCGGCCTCAAGGTGGCGGCGGACGTGAACGCCGTGCCGCCGCTCGGTATCGAAGGCATCGAGCCGAACGACGACGGCGTGGTCAAGGAAGGCGTGCGCTGCTTCGGGGCCCTCGCGAT
>JBGPIJ010000003.1:0-30810 GCA_041484865.1 Gemmatimonadota bacterium | reverse complement strand
TGCACAACGTCGAGCTGCCGCTGATCTATGCCGGGCTCGCCGCTCAAAAACGGCGCGACAAGGCGGCGAGCGCCCTCGAGCACGTCGGCTTGGCGGACCGCATGGACCATCGACCCAACGAGCTGTCGGGCGGGCAACGGCAGCGCGTGGCCATCGCGCGGGCCCTCGTGAACGACCCGTCGATCCTCCTCGCCGACGAGCCGACCGGGAATCTCGACTCTGCCACGGGCGACGAGATCATGCGGCTCTTCGAGGAGCTCCACCGCTCCGGTCAGACCATCGTCGTCGTCACCCACGAGCCGGACGTCGCGGCGCGCGCACTCCGCCGCGTCATGCTCCGCGATGGGCTCATCGAGCGCGACGAACAGACGGTACCCCCCACGTGATCCGCTGCCCCACGGCCGCAGCCTGCCTGCTCGCGGCGGTCGTGGTTGCCGCGTGCCGGCAGGCGCAGACGGCGCCGCTCTACGAAAAAGTTCGCGTGCAGCGCCGCGACATCATCGTTACCGCCACCTCGGTCGGCATGATCAGGCCGATCCTCACCTTCAGCGTGAAATCGAAGGCGTGGGGCGAAATCCTGGAGATGCCGGTCCAGACGGGAGAGGCAGTGAAGGCGGGGCAGCTCCTCGCGCGCATCGACCCGCGCGTTCAACGGGACAACCTCGCCATCGCCGAGGCCAATTTGAGCCGCGCCCAGGCGCAGCTCGGCAACGCCGACGCGCAATTCCAGCGGGCAGAGGCGCTGTATCGCGCCCAGGCTATTGCCGAGACCGATTACGAGGCGGCGAAGCTCGCCGACGTGACCGCCAAAGCGGCCGTCGTGACCACCACCGCGTACCTGCAGATCGCCAAGGACGCGATGGAGGACACCCAGGTGCGGGCCCCCATCGCGGGGACGATCCTCGAGCTCGACGCGGGGCGCGGCACCGTGATCTCGAGCCCCACGCTAGGCGGCGGGACCGTCATTCTGAAAATGGCCAACCTCGACACGGTGCAAGACTCGTCGCTCATCATCGAAACGGACATCGGCCGGGTGCAACCGGGAATGCCCGTGACGACCCTGGTGGACGCGTATCCCGACCACCCGTTCCAGGGCACCGTCTTGAAGATCGTGCCACAGGCGCAGGTGGTCCAGAACGCCACGAAGTTTCCCGTGCTGACGAACCTCCCGAACGACGGCGGTCTCCTGAAACCCGGGATGAACACGCGGGTCCAGGTTCACACCGGGCAGCGACAGAACGTGCTCGCGATCCCGAACGGGGCATTGCGGACGTCGCGGGACGTGGCGGCCGCGGCGGCCCTGTTGGGACTCGATCCCACTGAAGTCCAGAAGGAGGTCGCCGCCGGAACGGCGCGGCCGCAGCCGACCGCCGGGGGTGACACGGCCGGGGGCACGAGAGCCGGTGCCCCTACGACGTTCACGACCCCGAGCGGGCGGACGATCACACTCCCTGCCGGTGTCACGCCCGAAGCGATGGGAGCGCTGTTCGCCAAGACGGCGAGCGGCGCGGTGCTGACGCCCGCCGAGAGCGCGATGCTGGCCACGCTCCGCGGCGGTACCAATCGGCGCGGCGCCAGCGGCGGCGGCGCGGCAGCACGAGGGCGCGGAGGCGCCGGGGGCAGGGCCGGGAGCGGCGGAGGTTCAGGCGGGACGAGCTACGTCGTGTTCACGCTGCGGGGCGGTAAACCGGTGCCCGTCCCGATCAGGACCGGGCTCACGGACCAGGACTACACCGAGGTCACGAGTGGGCTCACCGAGCAGGACACCGTGCTCGTATTGCCCAGCGCCTCGCTCGTCCAGTCGCAGCAGCAGATGCGCCAACGGTTCCAGAACGTGACCGGCGGCGGGCTCCCGGGGTTGCGCCAGCAGGCGGCGAGCCCGCCGGCCCGACAGCCGTGACCGCGCGGAACCGGCTTCGATGCGGTGTCGTGATGTTTTCCGTCGGCCTCTCGGCGTGCCGGAAGACCGAGGATCGCCCGGCAGCGTATGCCAAGGTCCCCGTCGAGCGCCGCGACATCCTGGTCACCGCCACGGCGGCGGGCGCCATCCAGCCGATCCTCACGCTTTCCGTCAAGTCGAAGGCGTCGGGAGAGATCCTGGAGGAGCCGGTCCAGACTGGAGACGAAGCGAAGAAGGGCCAGCTGCTCGCGCGCGTCGATCCGCGCATCCCGCGGAATAATCTGACGCAGGCCGAGGCGAATCTCTCGGTGGCACAGGCCCAACTCGAGAACGCGACCGCGCAGCTCAGGCGCGCCGAGGCCTTGTACCAGAGCCAATCGATCACAAAGGCGGGGTACGACTCGGCGCAGCTCGGGGCGACCTCGGCCAAGGCCACGGTGGTCACGGCCACCGCCAATCTCCAGACCGCCAAGGACGCGATGGAGGACACCCAGGTCCGCGCGCCGACGACGGGGACGGTGCTCGAGCTCGACGCGGTGCTCGGCACCGTGATCTCGAGCCCGACGAACGACGTCGGTGGCGGCACCGTGATTCTCAAGATGGCGAACCTCGATACGGTACAGGTGTCGGCGCTGGTGGATGAGACCGACGTCGGCAAGGTTCGGCCGGGCGCCCCCGTGACGATCACCGTGGATGCGTTTCCCAATCGGGCCTTCGACGGTACGGTGCTCAAGATCGAGCCCCAGGCGCAGGTGACCCAAAACGTCACGATGTTTCCGGTCGAGGTGAACATCCTCAACCCCCAGCATCTCCTGAAGCCCGGGATGAACACTGAAGTGGAGATTCACGTCGGCGAGCGGCATGGCGTGCTCACGGTGCCCAATGCCGCGCTGCGGACGCCGCGTGACGTCGCGTCGGCCGCGAGCGTCCTCGGATTGGATCCTCGAGCGGTGCAGCGCCAGGTCGACGCGGCGCCTGCCGCACAGCGCGACACGGGGACCGTTGCGAGCGGCCCGAGCTACGTCGTCTTCACGCTCCGCGGCGGCGCCATCGTTGCCGTGCCGATCACGACGGGTCTCACAGACCAGGACTACATCGAAGTGACAGGCGGACTGACGGAGCGTGACACAGTGCTCGTACTCTCCGGGACCGCGAGGTAGGCATGCTCCTCGGTGAGATCATCAAGGTCGCGCTCGAGGCGCTCAGGGCGAACAAGCTGCGGTCGCTGCTCACGATGCTCGGCATCATCATCGGCGTCGGGGCCGTGATCACGATGATCGCGCTCGGATCGGGCGCGCAGAAATCGGTCCAAGACCGGATTCAGGCACTCGGCCCCACATTGCTGAACGTTAACCCCGGGCAGAGCTTCAATCGCGGCGTCGCCAGCAGCAACCGCGTCAGCCTCACGTTCGACGACGATACGGCCCTGGCGAATCACGCCCGTTACGTCACCGCCGTGGTGCCGGAGCTCAGCGCCAACCTCCAGGTACAGCTCGCCGACCAGAACATCAACGTCAACGTCGTGGGTACGACGCCGAATTACGCAACGGTCCACACCTACACCGTCACCGCCGGGCGCATGTTCACGGCGGGGGACGACGCCGCCCGCCGCCGCGTGGCGGTACTCGGCGCGTCCGTGCCGGCGATGCTGAGTGCCAACCGCACCGCAATCGTCGGTCAGCAAATCCTCATCCGCAGCATCCCGTTCGATGTGATCGGCGTGCTATCGGAGAAGGGATCGCAGGGATTCTCGAACCCCGACGAGCAGATCCTCATTCCGCTCGAGACCGGGCGCTACCGCGTAATGGGAACCGACCGGCTGCGGAACGTCACGGTGCAGGCGCAGGACGTTCAATCGATGAACCTCGCCATGATCGAGATTGAGCGGGTACTGCGACGCCAGCACAAAATCCGGCCGGGCCAGGACAATGATTTCCAAATCCGCAACCAGATGGACGTCCTCGCCACCCTGCAGCAGACCACGGACACGTTCAAGTACCTGCTGGCGGGGATCGCGGCGGTCAGCCTGCTCGTGGGCGGGATCGGGATCATGAACATCATGCTCGTCTCGGTCACGGAGCGGACCCGCGAGATCGGCGTGCGCAAGGCGCTCGGCGCCACCCGATTCAACATCCTGTTTCAGTTCCTCGTGGAAGCGCTCGTGCTCTGCCTCGTAGGCGGGACGATCGGCGTCGTGCTCGGCAGCGTCGGCGCAATTGTCATCTCCTCCATCGCGCACTGGAATACGCTCATCTCACCGGTCGCCGTCCTGGCGGCATTCTTGTTCAGCGCGGTCGTCGGCCTGTTCTTCGGTATCTGGCCCGCGCGCCGCGCGGCGAGCCTCGACCCGATCGCGGCGCTGCGGTACGAGTAGGACCAGAAGCGGGAAGGGGGAAGGGTACACCGTTGCCTGACTGGCGGCGTCTTACCCTTCCCTCTTCCCCGTCCAATCGCTGCGCGTCAAGTTTCTCCCCCCAATGCTGACCGCAACCTCGCTCGCCCAGGCGCTCACGGAGGAGTTCAACTCAAACGACGCCAGTACGTGCTCGCCAATACTCGAGCGCGGTGGCGCATCATGGCCTGCGGGATGTCCCTGCTCGCCGCAGCGCGAGCAGTCGGGCTCGCCACGATTTCCTGGTGGTTCATCCTCGTGTTCACCGCGTGCGTGGCCGGAATCAACTACGCGATATCGCGCGCCGCGCGCGATAGACCGTTTCGGACCTGGCTCGCCCACGCAAACATCGCGATCGGGACGGCCATGATCTCGGCCGTCGCCTACGCGTCGGGACCAAGCGGCGACGTGCTCTTCCCCGCATACCTCATCGGGCCGTTCCAGGCAGCGTACTACCTCGGCGCGATCGAGGCGTGGGAGGCCCTGGTCCTGAACGTGGCGGGGTTCGGGCTGGCCACGGCGCTTCCCGCTGGATGGGGATGGGTCGCGTTCGTCAAGGAAGTCCTGGTCCTCGTGTTCGTGTGCGTCGCGATGATTCCGACGCTGGCGAGTATTGTCGCGCGGGTCCGAGCGACGCGGGAAGTGCTGGCGCAGGTCGAGCGGGGTGACCTCACGGTGCGCGTCACCGACCCCCGAGCTCGACGAGCTCGGCTATCTGGGAGCGACCGTGAACCGAACGACGGACGCGATCGGCCGCAGGGTGGACGATGCCCAGCGTCAGGCTCGCGAGCTGGCCGAGACGACGCGCGCTTACCGCCGCCCTCGAGGCGCTTCAGTCGGATGGCGCCGTCCGCAGCCGCGCTGAGGACGCCGCCGAGGTGGCCGCCCGGCTCGCCGGGGCGATGCAGCGGTTCCGCGTGAACGGCGCCGCTCAGGTCGTGGGCGGCGGAACCGTGGTGCTGTCGGAGTCGTCGGAAAGATCGAAGTAAGCCCGCAGCTCGTCGAGCAGATCGTCTCCCGCGTACACGCCGGTGAGGATCCGCTCGGGACCTCCCGGGTCAATGAGCACATATCCGAAGGGGTAATCGAGCCCGGAGAGCAGGACGGTGCGCCGCTGCTGGTTGGGCAGATCGACGAATAACGTGTCGGAGCGGGTGGCGAGGAGACGGATGTCGTTACTCGCGAGGAGGGACGCCACCTCGGCGGTGTACGAGCGTAAATCGTCGAACGCGGATGCCCGGTCGGAGTCCGCGAGCGTGTCCGCGGCACGCAGCCAGAACACAACAACCGCGGGGTCCCCGATGAGGCGCGGCGTACGCAGCAAACTGTCCGTCGAATCGCGCCGCAGCGCGAAAGCCGACGCAACGTCCACGCTATCGCCGCCCGTGCCACCCTCGACGCCCGCGCGCGACCGACAAGAGCCGAGTACCGCGACCAGAAGCAGGATGACATACCGCATGCCGTACAATATATTCGCGTGATGTCCGAGGTTCCGGCGCCCGCCCACCCCGCACGAGCCGAGCCCCCGCAGCTCCCGCCCCGCCCCGGCGTCCGTCGCCACCACTGGATCGTACGGTTCACCCACTGGGCCACGCTGCTCGTGCTCGCCGGCATGATCACGAGCGGCTTGCAGATCTTCGAAGCCTACGCGCGATTCGGCAACCGGGGGGGACGCCTGCTCCCCAATCCGTTCACCGACGCGCGCTTTCCCGAATGGAGCCGACTCGGCGGCTGGCTCGCGGGCGCGTTGAACTGGCATTTTGCCTTGATGTGGCCCCTCACCGCCGTCGGTCTGCTCTACTTCGGGTATCTCGCCGCGAGCGGTGAGTGGCGCTCGTTGCTGTTCCGCCCGCGTGACGTGCCTGGTGCGATCGCGATGGGGCAGTACTACCTGCGCCTGCGCAAGAACCACCCGCCTCAGGGGAAGCACAATCCCCTCCAGAAGCTTGCCTACACGAGCATCGTCCTGCTCGGCGTCCTGGCCGTCCTGACGGGTCTGGCGATCTACAAGCCGCTGCAGCTCGCCTGGCTCACGGCGCTGTTCGGGGGATTCCAGGCCACCCGCTATTGGCACTTTTGGATCGTCTGGATCTTCGTGGCGTTCACGATCGTGCACGTGCTCCTGGTGTTCACGGTGGATCCGCCCTCGTTCCGCGCGATGCTCACCGGGCGCTACCGTGGGCGATTCCCGAGTCATGATTGACCGGCGCGGGTTCCTGAAGCTCGCGGCCGCCGCGGGCGCGGCGCCGCTCGCCGCGGCGTGCGGCTGGGACGGAGGCGATCTGCTGCGCCCCCGGCTGCTCTCGCTCGGCCGGGTCAACGACTGGGTGGGCGAGAAGATCCTGTTTTCGCCGTCTCGGCTCGCATCCACCTACACCCCGGCCGAACGAAGCACCAGCTTCCCGAGCTACTTCGTCTCCCCCAGGATGCCGGTGCTCGAGCATGCCGAAACGTGGCGCCTGCGCGTTGAGGGACTGGTCGGCAACCCACTGAGGCTCTCGCTCGACGACCTGATGCGGATGCCGCGCACTTCCTACACGGTGAAGCATCACTGCGTCGAGGGCTGGAGCGCCATCGCCACGTGGCACGGGGTGCCGGTCTCCGCCATCGTCGAGCGCTGTCGGCCCGCCCCGCTCGCCCGGTTCATCAAGTTCGTGTCCTTCGATTCAGACTACTCCAACGGTTGGGACCTCGCGAGCGCGATGCACCCGCAAACGATTCTCGCCTACGCGATGAACGATCGAGCACTCGGTTTCGACCACGGCGCGCCGCTCAGGCTCTACTCCCCGACCAAGCTGGGCTACAAGCTCACGAAGTACCTGGTGTCGATGACATTCACGGAACAACGGCCGGGGGGATACTGGGAAGATCAGGGATATCCGTGGTTCGGCGGGATATAGACGCCATAGACGTTGAGGTTGACGCCGAGCCGCCGAGACATCTTCGCGTCTACCTCAACGTCTGCAAGGTCTACTACCCTATCGCAGCCAAGGCATCGTGCATCTCCCCCGCGCTCTGATCTCTGTCGTTTGGCGCTCGAGTCCGCTCAGCCTACTGTAGTCCCACACAAATCACCAGGAGCGCGCGTGTCCCGGAGCATGGTGTTCATCCTCGCCGTCACCGGCGCGATCGCGCCGCTCGCGGCGCAGAAGCCGCCCAAGCGCACGGTCGAGTTCTCGGGCCTCGTTCTCGTCAACGGCTTTTTCAACAACGCCGCAGTGAACAACAGTGACGTGCCGCAGTTCGCCCTCTCCGATACGGTCCCCGCGGCGGCGGGCGGCGCGGACATTCGCCAGACGCGCCTACAGGTCTTCCTTACCGAGCCCGACGTGCTGCGGGGCACGCTCACGGGAGAGATCGACGCCGACTTCTTCGGCGGCCAGGAGCCCAGCTCGGGCGGCCGCGCGTTCCCGCTGCTGCGCCTGCGGCGCGCGGCGGGGACCGTGGCGTGGAGTCATGCGCAGCTGCTGCTTGGCCAGGAGTCCCCGCTCGTCGCCGAGCGCAGTCCGCGCTCACTTGCCTCCCTCGGGTTCCCCGACTTCGCGAGCGCCGGCAACCTCTGGCTCTGGCTGCCCCAGGTGCGGGCCACGGTCGAGGCCGGCTATACCCTTCGCCTCGCGCTCCAGGTCGCCGCGCTCGCCCCCACCGAAGGCCAGCCCCAGAGCGACTCGCTGATCACACGACCCGACTCCGCCGAGCGGAGCCGCCGACCCTATGTCCAGGGCCGGGTCCGGCTCGCCTGGGGGCCGACGGACGATCCGAGCGAGGTGGCACTGGGGGGCCATGTCGGCTGGCTCACCCGCGGCGACACCCTCCTCCGGTCGCAAGCCGCCACCGCCGACGCGCGCATTAAGCTCGGCCCCTTGGAGCTCGTCGGCGAGGCGTTCACAGGACAGATGCTGGCGGGCCTGGGCGGCGGGGGCATCGGCCAGAATGTCGGGCCCCTGGGCGCGCCCGTCCGGACCAAGGGCGGCTGGGGCCAGATCAATGTGCGCCCCTCCCACACGTTCCTGTTCGGGGGCGGATGCGGGATTGACAACCCCGACGACCGGGACCTCCAGAATGCCCTGGGAGTCCCCCAGGGTCGGCTCAAGAACGTCGTGTGCGAAGGTCACGTGCAGGTTCGGCCGAGCGGCCCGCTCGTGTTCGGGTTCGAGCTGCGCAGCCTGAAGACGACCTACAACACGGGAGAGTTCACAGCGCGCCACCTGAACGTGGCGGGAGGGATCGAGTTCTAAATCCTCCCCTTCAGGTCCTGCGCCCGGAACGGCCCCCGCTCGGCGATCAACGCGCGCGCGGCCTCCACCTTCCCAAAGGTGTTCATCAACAGGACCCCGCGCACGCGGCCGGCGGCGAGGTAGTAGACCACGCCCTCCCGAAACTGCTGCTTCCAATCCGCGAAGGTCTCGTGGCGCGCGTCGAGTTCACCCACGGCCTCGTAGCCCAGCTCGAACAGGTCTGAGTAGAAGAACGGCAGGTGGTGATACGGGTCGCTCGGTCGCACCATGTTACGGCCGGCCACTTTGCCCATCGTGTTGGCGTTGTCCTCGTGCTCGACGCGGATCCGTGCGTCGAGCAGGGGGTTGTGGAAGTTCGCCACGTCGCCCGCAGCGAAGATGTCCGGGTGACTGGTACGGCAGAATTCGTCGGCCGTAATGCCGTTCTCCACCTTGAGCCCCGCCTGCTCCGCGAGCTGGACGTTGGCCTGAATGCCGAGGCCAGCCACGACGACGTCCGCGGCCACTTCATGGCCCAGCGTCGTGCGGGCTATCGTCCCTCCCTCGCGGCGCTCGAGCCCGGTGAGGGCCTCTCCGGTGCGCACCTCGACGCCCTTCTCTCGATAGTAGTCGACGAGCGCGCGCGAGAGATCGCCCGGGAACACGCGGCCGCCGAGGCCCGCTTCAGGCATGAGCATCGTGACGTCGCGTCCCTGCATGCGGAGCGCCGCAGCGATCTCGCTGCCGATGAATCCCCCGCCGATCACGACGCAACGTACCGGCCGCGCCACCAGGCTTCGCAGCCGCCGGTAGTCATCGAGCGTCCGGAAGTAGATGACCTCGCCCGTCCCGGACGCGAGCCGGCGCGGCGTCCCGCCGGTCGCGAGGAGGAGTTTGTCGAAGGTGTAGGTGGCTCCTCGATCGTCGGCGACCGACTTCGCAGCAGCGTCGATGCCGATCACCCGCCGCTCGAGGTGCAGCGTGACCCCCGCGGGCTCGGGGCCCCGCCAGATTGTGTCCTCCGCGTCACCCTTCCAAAGCGCTTTCGACAGGGGCGGGCGATTGTAGGGCGGATGCGCTTCCGCGCCGATCACGCCGATCGTCTGCTCGCCGTCGAGCTCGCGGATGCCGCGCGCGGCCGCGTCCGCCGTCATGCCCCCGCCGACGATCAGATAGGGATAATGCGCCATCAGTCCTCCCGCTTGTCCGGGTGCTTTGTCTGGCGCCGATACGCCTTCTTCGACTGGTGCACCTTATGGGAGGGCGTCTTCAGGCGCTCCTTCACGGGTGCGTCGGGGTTCGGGACACGGACCGTGAGCCTCGTCTTGCTCTTTCGACTCATCCGCGGAGCCGGGCTCGGATTTGCCGCGCGTGATGCGCGCAGTGCCACACGTGAAACCGCAGCCACTCGGGAAGGGTGAGATCGCCCAGCACTGGGTGCTTCGCGAACAAGTCGGCCCGTCGGGCGGGCAAGAGCTCGCGCTCGAGCACGAGCAGCTGGTCCACCCCCGCGCGGAACTGCCGCTCCACCGCGGCGCGGTCGGGATGCCCGGCCGGCTCGGTCGCCCGGGGCGCCCGGCGTCCAGGAGGGAACCACCCCAGGCCGAGCACGAGAATGTAGCCCGCGAGCTCGACCGGCGATCGAGTGCGGCGCCGCATGGGTTCATGGGTACGGCGCGACTCGAGGGTCCGTCCGCTGAGCTCGAGGCCGAGGGCGAGATGTTGCACGATCTGGGCTGGAGACCATTTGCCGGCCGGGGCCCGGTACCAATCGGCGTCCGGTCGGCCGGCAAGCAGCCCGAGCACGCGCTCCGGCAACTCCGCGAAGCGCATCATGGCGCGGGCGGTTCGGCTATCATAGCTTGCAGCGCCCTCATGCCCGGATTCTACGGGTGAACCCACTGCGCCGCTACCCGATTTCCATCGTGCTGATCGTGCTCCTCCTCTGGAGCGCGACCTGCACCCTTCCGGCGCTGGTGGACGTCGCCACCGGCTCACTCCTGACGACGGCCGACCTGACGCGGCCCATGGGCTACATCGTTTTCGCCCCGTTGTCCGACGTCCTCGATGCCCTGACGTTCCTGAGCCTCGATCGGGCCCGGTGGCTGCTCCTGACCTGGGGGCTGGGGCTCGCGCTGGTCGGCGTGCTCCGGTCCGGAACGATGCGGCAGCGCCTCTCGCGCTTCATTCTGGGCCCGACGCTCGTCGTCGCGCTCGCCGCGGCCACGGTCGCGCTCCCCCGTCCCGTGCCGCGCCTTACCGTCGACGACCCCTCGCTCACGGTGATCGATTATCACGCGCATACGCAGGCGTCGCACGACGGGCGCCCGGGATGGACGGTTTTGGATCTCGCACACTGGCATGCCGTCCAGGGCTTCCAGGCATCCTACGTCACCGATCACAATCGCGTGCTCGACGCGACCGTGGACGACCCGTTCCCGCTGTTGCCGGGAGCGGAGTGGAGCGTATACCGGCAGCACGTCCTCGCCCTGGGCGAGGCGTCGCCGATCGATCCGGGCCGCTACGGCGGCGACACGCACGCGCTGCTCGCACTCTTTCCCGAGCTGCACCGGCGCGGTGCGCTGGCGGTGGCCTCGATCCCCGAGTACTGGCAGAATCACTGGGACGATCTGGACGCCTTCGTGCACGCGGGTGTGGACGGGTTCGAGATCGCGAATTGTGCGCCGAAGGCGATCGGCTTCCCGCCCCAGGCCCGCGCCCGGGTCGTCGGGATCGCACGGCAGCACAACCTCCTGGTCGTGGGGGGCAGCGACAATCACGGCTGGGGAAAGGTGACGTGCGTGTGGAACCTGGCGAGTCCGAGCGCACATGGGTACGAAGCGAACCGGGTCATCGCCCGGCCGATCGCGCTGCTCCAGGGCGAGTGGCTCCCCTGGACCGCCGCCTACACGCAGCCGTGGCTCATGCTGCGCTCCCTGTCATGGCCCGAGCGCGTGAGCTGGCTCACCTGGATCCTGCTCGTGTGGATCTACCGGGCGGTGCCGCGACGCCATGGGGACGCGGGACTCGGCGTGCTCGCGCGCAGTCTGAAACTGCGCGCCCTATTCTCGAGCCGACCGCCATCTACTTTGTAACGCAAAGTGCTTGACAGAATTCGGGGACGACACTAGCGTCCCTTCATATGGCCCTCCCCCGTTTCTCACGCTCCCGTCCCACCGACTCGCCCGCGCTGCACGATCGGGCAATGGACAACCTCCGCTTCATCCGCGAGACGATGGAGCGGGCGGGAGCGTTCACGGCGGTGCCCGGATGGGGCCAGGTGGGCGTCGGGCTCACGGCCCTCGCGGCCGCGGTGCTCGCCGCGCGCCAGACGAACTTCGAGCTCTGGCTCGCGATCTGGCTCGCCGAGGCCGTCGTGGCGCTCGTGATCGGCGGCTGGGCGCTCGCGCGCAAGGCGCACGCGGCCGACGATCCGATCCTCTCAGGCCCGGCGCGTCGCTTTGGGCTGAGCTTCCTGCCGCCGATGGTCGCCGCCGGCCTCTTGACGGTCGCGCTGTACCGGGCGGGTGCCTGGCACGTGCTGCCCGCCGTGTGGCTCATGATGTACGGGGCGGGCGTGGCGACGGCGGGCGCCTTCTCGGTGCGCATCGTGCCAGTCATGGGCCTCTGCTTCATGGTCGTGGGAGCGGTGGCGCTGTTCGGCGCGGCGGAATGGGGCAACTGGTGCATGGCGGCGGGGTTCGGCGGGCTGCACGTGGTGTTCGGGGCAATCATCGCGCGGCGCTACGGTGGCTAGGTCGACCGCGGCGCACAACACCGAGCGCGCGGAACGCGGCGCGAGCGCCGCGGCGGGCCGCGCGCCCGAACCGGCGCAGCTCGACCGGCTGATTCACGAGCGCATACGCCTCGGGATCGTGAGCGCCCTCGCGGTGAACGACGCGCTCACGTTCAACGAGCTGAAGAAGCTGCTGCACGCGACGGACGGCAACCTGAGCGTCCACGCGCGGAAGCTCGAGGACGCGCAGTACGTGCGATGCACCAAGTCGTTCGCCGGTCGCGTGCCGAAAACCAACTACCGGATCACCCCGGTGGGCCGCCGCGCCCTCGTGCGATACCTCGATCACATGGAAGCCCTGATCCGTGCGACCCGCGAGCGCTGAGCCCATGAAGCACACCCTCCACGTAGCGATCGTTATGGATGGGAACGGCCGCTGGGCCACGCGGCGCGGTCTCCCGCGCACCTCCGGCCACCGCGCCGGCGCTCAGGGCGTGCACCCGATCGTCGAGGCCGCGCCGGACCTCGGCATCACCGCTCTGACGCTGTTTGCCTTCTCGGCCGACAACTGGAAGCGTTCGCCGGCCGAAGTCTCCGCCCTGATGCGGCTCTTGGCCCGCCACCTGCGGATCGAGACTCCGCGGCTCCGGCAGAACGGCGTCCGGATCGAGGTGGTCGGCCGCCGCGCCCGGCTGCCGGCGCCGCTCGTGGCGGCGATCGCCGCGGCTGAGGCGGCCACCGCGCCGGGAACCAAGCTCGTGCTCCGCCTCGCCGTGGACTATTCGTCGCGGGAGGCGATCGCGGCGGGACGCCTCCTGCCCGACGTCGATCTCTTGATCCGCACCGGCGGCGAGCAGCGGTTGAGCGATTTCCTGCTGTGGGAATGCGCCTACGCGGAGCTCTACTTCACGGAGCGGATGTGGCCCGATTTCGGGCCGCCGGACCTCGCGGCGGCGATCACCGAGTTTCACGCCCGGGAGCGCCGCTTCGGTGCGGTCGTGAAGGCTGCGGCGGGCTAGGTCGACCTCCTCCTCCTCGGGGGGAGGGCAAGCGGCTAACTTAGCGCGTCATGGGTCTCCCGATCGTCCACGTCGACGCGTTCACCGACACGCCATTCGCCGGCAATCCGGCGGCCGTTTGCATCCTCGCCGAGCCCCGCGACGAACGCTGGATGCAAAACGTCGCGCGAGAGATGAATCTCTCCGAAACCGCCTTCCTCCATCCGGAGAACGGAGGCTACCGGCTTCGCTGGTTCACCCCGGCCGTCGAGGTCGCCCTGTGCGGGCACGCGACACTTGCGAGCGCGCATGTGCTCTGGCAGGATCGCCATCTCCCACCCGGCGAGGAAGCGCGCTTTCACACGCAGAGCGGCCTGCTGACCGCACGCCAACGCGGGAGCTGGATCGAGCTCAACTTCCCGGCGACGCGAGGGGAACCGGCCGACGCGCCCGCGGGACTCGTGGAGGCGCTCGGCGTTCGGCCGCTGAGCGTGCACCGCAGCCGTTTCGACTACCTCGTCGAGGTCGAAAACGAGGCCGCGGTCCGCGCGCTTACGCCCGACATCACGGCGCTCGCCCGCGTCGAGGTGCGCGGCGTGATGGTCACGAGCCGCGCGGCATCTCCGTCATTCGATTTTGTCTCGCGCGTCTTCGCCCCCCGCGTCGGCGTGAACGAGGATCCGGTCACCGGATCGGCGCACTGCGTGCTGGCGCCGTTCTGGGCGGAGCGACTCGGGAAGGCCGAGCTCCTGGCCTATCAAGCCTCGGCCCGCGGCGGTGTGGTCCGCGTCCGTCTTGAGGGAGACCGCGTGATGCTCGGCGGACAGGCGGTGACAATGCTCAGGGGGGAGCTGATCTGACGGCCCCCCCTCGCTCCACCCGCCTCGCCGGTTATTTGTTCGCGCTCGCGGCGGGCACGGTGTGGGGCACGACCGGACCCCTGAGCACGGCCCTCTACGCCGCGGGTGGGACACTCACCGGCATCGGCTTCTGGCGCATCCTGCTCGGCGCGCTCGCGCTTCTCGCGTACGGCGCGCTCCATCCGGAATTCTTCCGCGTCGACCGGTGCGGGCTGCTCCTCGTTGGCCTGGGCGGCGGGGCGCTCGTGGCGCTGTTCGAGGTCGCCTACCAGTTCGGCATCGCGGGCGCGGGCGTGGCCGCCGCAGCGGCGCTCCTCTACACGGCGCCCGTGATCGTTGCCGTACTCGCAAAGCCCTTGCTCGGGGAGGCGCTGACGACCACCCGGCTGCTCCTCGCCGTCCTGGTCATGGCGGGGGCCGCCCTCACCGTCCAAGGCGGCAGCCACGGTGCGGGCCTCGCGGGCGTGGCGACGCCCACTCTCGCCCTGGGCGTGACGGGTGGCCTGCTCGCCGCTCTCTCCTACGCGGGGAGCACGCTGTTGGCCCGTTGGTCGGTACCACGCTACGGCGCCACCCGCGTGCTCATGCTCGAAATCACCGGCGGCACGGTGATCCTCGGGCTCGTGCTGCCGCTCGCCGGACATCCCCCCCTCCCCCCGCCGACGTTGGCCGCATGGATCTACATCGCGGCGCTCGCCGTCGGCCCGGTGCTCGGCGCCAATTTTCTGTTCTTCGCCGCCCTGCGCCGCATCGACGCCGCGCCCACCGCGGTCGCCGCCACGATCGAGCCCGTCGTGGGTACCTTGCTTGCCCTCGCCATGTTCGGCCAGCGCCTCACCGCGCTGGGATGGCTCGGCCTCGCCCTCGTCGTGGGGGGCGTCGCAGGCGGGTACCTGATCGAATCCGAGGAAACGGACGCGGCCCGAGCGACGTAAGGGTCTCGGCGCCTTTCACAAGACGGAGGAGTTTTCTGCATGTTTGCACTCGCGCTCGTCGCCGTTCTCCAGCAGCAGCCCGCGGCTCCCCGGCAGTCCTCCCTGCCGCCCCTGCCCCCCCAGGTCGGCGACACGTCGCCGTTCCGCCGCCTCGAGCTTCCCACGCCCAATCTGATCCGTACGGGCGCGGGCACGCCGGGGCCAAGCTACTGGCAGCAGCGCGCGGACTATGCGATTCGGGCGTCGCTCGACACGGCGACGCACACGATCGCGGGGCGCGAAACCATCCGCTACACGAACCGCTCGCCAGACACCCTGCGCTACATCTGGCTTCAGCTCGATCAGAACATCTACCGTGAGGACAGCCGCGCCGGCGTGCTCACGCCCCCGGGTGCCCGCTTCGCCGGTGGCGGGTTCGTGGGCGGCTATACGATCGAGGAGCTGGCGGCGGTACGCCGCAGCGGCGCACAGACGAGCCGCAAGACTCCCTTGACCATGACAGTGAACGGCACCATGGGACGAGTCGAGCTCGACGAGCCACTCGTAACCGGCGGGACGGCGACGTTCGAGATCGCCTATCATTTCCAGATCCCGGAACACGGCTCGGATCGGATGGGGCGCGAGCAGTTCCCGGAAGGATGGCTGTACGAGATTGCCCAATGGTACCCGCGCCTCGCGGTCTATGACGACGTGCGAGGGTGGAACACCGAGCAGTACCTGGGACAGGGCGAGTTCTATCTCGAGTACGGCGACTTCGACGTCCAGCTCACCGTGCCGCGCAGCTTCATCGTCGTGTCCACCGGCACTCTGCTCAATCCCGCGGAGGTGCTGACCGCGACCGAGCGCGCGCGCCTCGCCCAGGCCACCAAGTCCGACCACACCGTACCGATCGTCGCCAAGAACGAGGTGGGCCGCGCGTCAACCCGTCCCACCGGTGCGACCCCGATGCTCACCTGGCATTTCGAGGCGAAGAATGTGCGTGACGTCGCCTGGGCGGCGGCGCCCAATTTCATCTGGGACGCGAGCGGATGGGAAGGCGTCCTGATTCAGTCGTTGTATCCGCTCGAGGCGAACAGCGACTGGCAGAATTCGACGGCCTACGCGCGCCACTCGATCCAGCATTACTCCGAGAAGTGGTTCCATTATCCCTACCCGGTGGCGACGAACGTGGGCGGCCTGGTCGGAGGGATGGAGTATCCGATGATCGTGTTCTGCGAGGACCGCGGCGGCGGCCGCGGCGCGTTCTCCGTCGAAACGCATGAGCTCGGGCACCAGTGGTTCCCCATGGTGGTCGGCTCGAACGAACGGCTGTATGCGTGGATGGACGAAGGGTTCAACACCTTCATCAACGTCTACTCGGAGATGACGTTCTTCCACGACACCGCGCCCCAGGGTCGCGGCGCGGCGCAGCAATGGGCGAGGTTCGCGGCCACGGGCCTGGACGAGCCGCCGATGCTCCCCCCCGACCGCGTGCAGCCCCGGCTGCTCGGCCAGGTGGAGTACAACAAACCCGCCACGGGCCTCTACCTCCTGCGCCATCGCATTCTCGACGATACGACGCGCTTCGACCGGGCGTTCCGCGAATACATCCGGCGCTGGGCGTTCAAGCATCCGGCGCCCGAGGATTTCTTCCGCAGCATGGAGGACGGGCTCGGCGAGGACCTGTCGTGGTTCTGGCGCGGCTGGTTCTATCGCACGGACATCGTCGATCAGGCGGTCGATTCCGTGTCACCGCTGCACGATTCGAGCGGCGCCGCCTACACCGGTGTCTTTCTCTCGAGCCCGGGCGCAATGCCGATGCCCGTAGAGCTGCGGCTCACCTTTGCCGACCGCACGACCAGCTCGGTGCGCCTGCCGGTCGAGGTGTGGCTGCTGGGTAACCATTACCTCTACGTTCGGCAGTTCCCGAACGACGTCGTGAAGGTGGAGATCGATCCCGATTTCCACTTCCCCGACATACGGCGAGAGAACAACGTGTGGCCGCGCACCAAATAGGCGTGATGGGTGCGGCGGTGCTAGTCGTAGAAACTTGGCCGGCCGCGGGCTTTTTCCGCCGCGTGGCGCGCAAGCTCGAGCGCCACGAGCAAGACACCCCCCCAGAGGAGCCGCGGCAACGCGTTCGCGTCGCGGCCGTAATGGGTCCAGAGCCAGCGCGCGACAACGTAGCACCACAGCCCGCCGGCGAACCAGGCCGCGACCCGCACCAATCGGCCCACACCCACATCGATCTCGGGCAAGGCGGCAACCAACGCGTCGATGTAGTAGCCCAAGAAGGTGAAGCAGAACGCCACTGAAAATGTGTCCACGTAGTCGGACAGCACACCCGCGTGCCGCGGCAGCACGAGCAGGAGCAGCACGCCGAGGATTCCCGCGACGATCGCGCTTCGAGTCAGTGTAGAGAGAAAGCGCTCACCGCCCACTGGGCGTCGCCCCGGGCTGAAGGTACTGGTCGAGCCAGTCCAGCACTGTTCCCCACCACAGGCGGCGGTTCCGGGGGCGCGTCACCCAATGCCCCTCGTCGGGGAAAGACAGGAATTTCCCCGGCACCCCCATCTTCCGGAGCGCGGTGAACGCCTGATAGCCCTCCGATAGATCGACCCGGTAGTCGAGCTGGGAGTGCACGATCAACATCGGGGTCTTCCAGTTCTGGGCGAAGTTGAGCGGCGACCACTTCTCGTACAGCGCGCGATTCGCGTAGGCTGTCCCGCCGAACTCCCAGTCCACGAACCACAGCTCTTCGGTCGAGCCGTACATGTTGACCGGATTGAAGACGCCGTCGTGATCCACCAGCACCTTGAATCGGTTGGTGTGGCCCGCGAGCCAGTAGACCATGTACCCGCCGTAGGATGCCCCCGCCGCCCCCATCCGCGTGGAGTCCACATACCGCAGTCGCGCGAGGACGTCCAGTCCCTTCATCAGGTCTTCGTACGGATAGTCGCCCCAGTGCTGGGAGATGGCGTCGGTGAACTTCTGCCCGTACCCGGTCGAGCCGTGGAAATTGACCGCCGCAACCACGTAGCCGCGGCTCGCGAACATCTGGTAATTCCAGCGCGCGTGCCAGTTGTCATCCCAGGCGCCCTGTGGGCCCCCGTGGATCAGGTAGACCAGCGGGTACTTCTTCGCCGCGTCGAACCCCGGCGGCTTGAGAATCCAACCGTACACCGAGTCGCCCAGCGCGCCGATGAACCCGAACGGCTCGAGCGGGCGCAGATCGAGCGCGCCGGCGAGCGAATCGGTGTGGTGGCTCAGCGCGCGTCCAGCCCACACTTCGCCCGGCTGCGTGTTGCTCTGGTGGAGATACGCGAGCGTCCGCCCGTCCGGCGCCACGCCCACGCTCGTGTTGACCCCGCCCGAAACGGCGACGGAAAGACGGAATGACGGAATCTCGATGCGGTGGATATCCTCGCGTCCCCGCTCTTCGACCACCGCGTAGATGCAATCCGAACCCGGGCACCACGTATACGAGCCCACCGACAGCGTCCACCCCGCGGTGACATCCGTGGGGCCTCCGCTTTCCGTCTTTCCGCCCTTCCGGCGCAGCAGCATCAACTGCGCTCGATCCGCTTCGAATCCCGCCCGCTCGAGCGACAGGTAGGCGAGCCACTTGCCATCGGGGGAGTAGCGCGGCGTGTTGTCCGCCCCCGGAGCGGTGGTGAGCGCCCGGAGTCCGGAGCCGTCCGCGTTCACGGCGTACACGTCGACGTTCGTGTTGTCGGCCACGGGGTCGTTGTGGATCGCCACCGCGATCTCGCGCCCGTCCGGCGCGACGCTCACGTCGCCGTCGCCACTCGTCGCGATCGTCGGGACGTCGCGGTCGGCGGGCACGAGATCCTTAACGCGGCCATCGGCGAGGCTCACCAAGAGGAGGTGCTGCCGCCGCCCCGCGCGCCATTCGTTCCAATGGCGATAGAAGAGATCGGTCCAGAGGCGGGCCTCGGTGGGATATTGCTCGTTGCGGCGGTCGATCTCCTGTTCCGCCGGCCATTTCAGGTCAGCGGTCACGAGCAGCCCCAAGCCGTCGGGCAGCCATACGGGGTCGGACACGCCCTCCGCGAGGCTCGTCACCTTGCGCGCTTCTCCGCCCGCGACGGGCAAGACCCATAGCTGCGAGCCGCCCTGCCGGGTCGACACGAACGCGAGCATCGCCCCGTCGGGAGACCAACGCGGCTGGCGGTCCGAGCCCGGACCTTCGGTCAGCCGCCGGGTCTGTCCCGTGGCCATGTCGGCAAGCCAGATGCGCGAGCTGCCGCGGTTGTCGGGGAGCGAGTACATCGTAACCGTATAGGCGACCCGCTTGCCGTCGCGCGAGAGCTGCGGATCGCTGACATTCGGCAGCGCGAGATAGTCGTCAACGGTGATGGCCCGCCGCTGCGCCGCGGCCGGAAGGGCGCAGAGAAAAGCGGGAAACGTGAGTGCCAACGCGAGCAGCCATCGCCTCATTCGCGACCGTCCTTTCACCGTAGCCTTGCCTACCGCCCCTACCGCCCTTACCGCCCGTTGTGACCGGCTCCCTTGCTTTGCTCGGCCGGCGGCGAAATCTTCCCCATTCCCTTTCCCCCCGCAACCACAGGCTCGAGGGCTGATGCCGCGCACTGAATTCATCGCCACCGGCTTCCACGTCCCCGCCCGCCTCGTCACGAACGACGACCTCGCGGGGATGATGGACACGTCGGACGAGTGGATCGCACAGCGCTCGGGCATCCGCACCCGGTACTGGGCGACCCCGGGTGATACCGGCGCCAGTCTGGCGCGAGAAGCGTCGCTCCGCGCGCTCGCCAAAGCGGAGCTCGCGCCGACTGACCTCGATTGTATCGTCTACTGCACCTGCACCCCGGACCACTTCGAGCCCGGCAACGGCGTCTTCCTGCAGCGCGAGCTCGGCGTGACCAACATCCCCGCGCTCGACGTGCGCAACCAGTGCAGCGGCTTTCTGTACGGGCTCTCGGTTGCGGACGCCTGGATCCGCTCCGGCCAGTACCGCCGCATCCTGCTCGTCGGCGCCGAGGTGCATTCGCGTGGGCTCGACAAGACGACGCGCGGCCGCGACACCGCCGTGTTGTTCGGCGACGGCGCGGGGGCGGTGATTCTCGGCCCCACCAACGACCCGCATCGCGGCGTGCTTTCGACGCATCTGTTCGCCGACGGACGGGAGGCCGAAAAGCTTTGGGTCGATGGCCCCGGCCTGGCGCACGATCCCTTCGTGAGCGAGGAAATGCTGCGCGCGGGCCTCCACCGGCCTGTCATGGACGGACGGGAGGTTTTCAGGTCGGCCTCGGTCCGCATGCGCGAGGCCGTCGAGCTGGCCCTATGCACCCACGGTCTCACCGTCGCCGATGTGAAGCTGATCGTCCCCCACCAGGCCAACCTGCGTATCATCGAGATGCTCAAGAAAGAGCTCGGGCTCCGCGATGACCAGGTGTACGCCAACATCCAGAAGTACGGCAACACAACCGCCGCGTCCATTCCCATCGCGCTCGACGAGGCGCTGTCGGAGCACCGCCTCGAGCGCGGAGACCTGTTGATCCTCACCGCGTTCGGCTCCGGCTTCACCTGGGCGAGCGCGGCCATCCGCTGGTAATCGGGGGCTCATGCTGAAAATCGAATTGGCCGGGAAACGCGCCTTTGTGGCTGGTGTGGCCGACGACGGCGGCTTCGGCTTCGCGATCGCCAAGGCGCTCGCCGAGGCGGGGGCTACGATCTGCGTGGGCACGTGGCCCCCGGCCCTCGGCATTTTCACGAAGCTGCTCGAGCGCGGAAAGATCGAGGAATCGCTCCGGCTGGCGGGCGGCGCCAAGCTCCAGTTCGAGCGCATCTACCCGCTCGACGCGGCCTTCGACGCCCTGGCCGATGCACCGGCGGAGATCCGAGAGAACAAGCGCTATCGCGAGGTCGGCGACTTCAGCGTGCAGGGCGTGGCCGAGCGGCTGCGTCACGACTTCGGAGCCCAGCCGCTCGACATCGTGGTCCACAGCCTCGCCAACGCGCCAGAGGTGAAGAAGCCTCTGCTCGACACCAGCCGCCGCGGCTACCTCGAGGCGCTGAGCGTGAGCGCGTACAGCAACGTGAGCCTGGTCCACCACTTCGGGCCGATGATGCGCGCCGACGGGGCGTTTCTCTCCCTCACCTACATGGCCGGAGAGCGCGTCATCCCCGGATACGGCGGCGGGATGTCATCGGCGAAGGCCGCCCTCGAGGCCGACACGCGGACGCTCGCCTACGAGGCGGGGCGCCGCTTCGGCGTGCGAGTGAACACCATCTCCGCGGGCCCGTGGGCCTCGCGCGCCGCGAGCGCGATCGGGTTCATCGACCAGATGATCACGTACACCACGGCGAACTCGCCACTCCCTCGCCCGATCGACGCCGCGGACGTGGGGCAGGCGGCGGCGTTTCTGCTCAGCCCCTTGGCGCGAGCCATCACCGGGTCGGTCGTGTACGTCGACTCGGGCTACCACGTCATGGGAATGGCCGTGGCGACGACGCCGCCGCCGGCGACACCCTAACCGTCGCTCTTGACTCGAAATTCGAACACATCCGGTCGGCTATAGTGACCGCTCACGTCGAGCGTCATCGCCTCCCGGGTGATCTCCGACAAGTCGCAATCAGCCACGATCACGGACTCCTCATCGAACACGGGGCCCGCAAGGTAGCGGCCATTGGGCGCGATAATGGCGCTGCCGCCCCGAATGAGCAGCCCGTCGGGGTTCGACGCCTTCTCGGACCGGGGCGGGAGCTCCGGCGGCATGTCCCGCACGCGCATGATGCTGCCGACCGCGAGTACGAAGCAGCGCCCCTCGAACGCATAGCCCCGCGACGCGATCTGATGCATGTCCTGTACGCCGGGCCAACCGGCGACGTGAATCTCCTCCCCGCTGTCGTGCATCGCCTGCCGGGCGAGCGGCATCCAGTGCTCCCAGCAGATGAGCCCGCCGACACGCACCTCCTGGAGCGTCACCGCGCGTAGCGGGGTCCCGTGCCCCAGCCCCCAGATCATGCGCTCGTGAGCCGTCGGCATCAGTTTGCGATGGTGATTCGCGAGGGTGCCGTCGGGGCCGAAGGTGAGCTGGGTGTTGTAGAGCGTTCTGCCTGCGCGTTCGTGCATGCCGATCACGAGCGTGAGCTTGAGGCTCCGGGCGAGCTTCCCGAGCCGCTCCGTCGCGGGTCCGGGCACCGCGACGCTGTTGTCCGCGAGCCGCTCGAACACCTCCTTCGCGCCAGGGTGTCCCCACAACGCCGCGTCGGGCGACTCGTCGAGCCAGGCGGGATAGCCCGTCAGCCAGCATTCCCCGAAGGCGACGATGGCGGCCCGCTCTGCGGCCGCGCGACGCACCCATTCCTCCAGGTGGTCGAGCGAACCGGCGAGGTCGAGGACCACCGGGGCCGCCTGCACGGCGGCCACGCGAATCACCCGGGAAGCGCTCATCGTGGAGGATTTGCCCGGGAAACGGGCACGCCGCTAGACGACCTTCAACGCCCCGAGCGGGGCCGCGGCCTCGGGTCGGCCCGCCACGACGCGCAGGGCTCGAACCGGGTCGTGTGCGAACGTCTTCCCGGCGCCTTTTTCGATCTCCTCGAGAGCGCGCCATGAGGGAAACGCCTCGCGCACCGGCGTGGCCATCTGAAGGGTCTCGAAGGAATCGGCCACCGCGAGGATCTTCACCGTGGTCGGCAGCGGCAGCGCATCGACCTCCCAATCCTCGCCCACGATCTCGTAGTAGTGCCGGTACTCGGCAATGATGGCCGCGGCCCCGTGCATCGCGCGGGCCGCCGGCACTGAGGCGTCGCTCTCGGAGCGTGCCAACAACTGCAGCAGGCGTTGATCGCGCGTCCCGACCTCGTGGAGCAGCGCCGCGACCCGCAGGTTTTCCCTGTCGTCCTTGGATAGGCTCAACTCCCGCGCGATCGCGTCCGCCACGTCGGCCACGCGGTGGCTGTGACCCTGCTGGTGCTTTTCGGTGGATTCGATATGGAAGGCGAGCAGCTCGACCGTCGCGAGATACGCGTTCTTCACCTCGCTCAAACGCGCCTCGCGCTGCTCGGCGAGCTTCCCAACCACGTAGCCCGTCAGGATCAGGAATCCGGCCCAGGGAATCAGATGGAGCAGCGCACTCTCGGAGAACCCGGGCGGGGTATCGAGCCCCCGCACCCCTTGGTAGAAGAACACGAGGAGCACCATGAAGAGCCCCGACAGCACAGCGAAACGGCGCCCGACATAGAACCCGGCGAGAATGATCGGGAGATAGTAAAAACTCAGGAACGCGAACTTCTCATCGACGACGGAATTGATGAGGAGCATCGCGCCGACGAGCGCCAGCACGAATATCCGCTCGAAATGGCGGAAGAAGATGAGCTTGGCCCTCTCCAGTTGCGTCGGATGGACCACGACAACCCTCGCTGGATTTGTGTTGGGAGCGCGGAGCGAAACTGGGGACCCCGGACCGAAGATGCAATAGCCGCAGGGGCCTCCGGGAGGGGGGACAGGGCGCCTAGCCCGAAGCTTGGCGCGGAGTTAGCGCGCCGGCGCCGTATGCCGCAATCAGGTCAGAAGAGGCCCGCGCACGTTGACCGGATTGAACTCCACGACCTCCGCGCGGGCGACGCCCTGCTGCACGTAGGGATCCTCGGCCACGATCGCGTCGAGGCTGGCGCGATTAGGAGCGGTGGCCACAAGCACCCCCCCCGTCGGGGGACGGCGCCGCGCCCATGCGTGGAATACGCCTTGCTTCGCGTATCGCTCCAGGTGCTCGATGTGCCGCGGGCGAATCGCGTCCACAGCGGCAACGGGCTGGGTGTAGTGCAGTAAGACCACGTAGAGCATGGCTTCCTCGTACCCGGCGCAGGAGCGCACCGGGAGCGACGGGTAGCGCGGGAATCGCGCATCGGACTCGGCGCGCCCGCAGCGGAAATACGTCGTACCGCGCCGCGTGGAGACGACGCGCATCCACCGGCACGTGAGACACAGGCCGACCGCCTCGCCCGGGGGGGCGTCCTCTCGGCCCATTGGCGGCGCGGTCTTAGAGGGTGCTGCTCAGCGCTTCGACTTCGTCCGTAGCGCGCGTCAGAATCTCGCTCACCCGCTTCCGAGTCGAGTCGTCCCGAGCTTTCCATCCCGTCCGGTAGACCGCTTTGACCAGCCGCCCCACCGCCCGATTCACGTCCCCCATCGCGCCTCCGGCGACGCGCTCCACTGCTTCCTCGACCCGGGCGAAGATCTCCTCCACCACGTCGCGATGCTCGGCCAGGAACTGCCGGCCAGCGTCGGTGATCTCGTAGACCTTCTTGCCTTCGATCTCTTTCGCAGCCACCAGGCCCTCGTCCTCCAACCATTGCAGCGTCGGGTAGACGGTCCCAGGGGACGGACTGTAACAGCCGTGCATCCGCTCCTCGAGCTCCTTCATGACCTCGTAGCCGTGCCGTGGCTTGTCCTGGAGGAGCTTCAGGATCACGTACTTCATGTCCCCCGATTCAAACCATTGCCGGCGACGGCGCCGTCCCGCCCATGCCCAAGCTTGTGGCCCGAAGCCGAACGTGAACGCATCCCATCCGGATCCTCGTGGCATATGGACCTCCTTGCGATGTTACGGCAAGTTACTGCTCGAAGATATATCTTGTCAATGCCGCGACAGCACGGTATGTGAGCCAAGTCACCCCCGATACCTGACCCCGTGTCACTCAGCCCGGGATGTAGATTTCACCCCGCTTGCAGTCCATTCCCAAAGCCAGCGCCCTGGGAGGAGCAGTCATGCCGGTACAGGTCACTCCCCACCCGTCATGGGTGGCACAGTTGGACGCGGTGCTCGAACCGTATCGTGAGGCCATTCTCGACACCCCGGTCGTCGTCGAGGCGTCGGAAAACCATCTAATCGACGGGAAGATCCAGAACTTCCTCGTCGCCTTTTATCCGATCATTCGCGATTTCCCCCAGTGGCTCCAGCTGCTGCTGGATCGCTCGCCCGAGGAGGGTCAAGCATTTTTCCGCGACAACATTCGAGTCGAGAAGCGTCACGACGCGATGTGGCGGGCGATGGGCGACGGATTCAACGTGCCGCGCACGCGGTTTCAGGTTCCCGAGCCGATGATTCCGGAGACCCGCGCGTTCCACAACTACCTCACGTCGATGTGCCGCACCAAGGAGTTTGCGACGGCCGTGGGCGCCGTGAATTACGCGGTCGAGGGGGTGGCGCAGAAGATCTCCGAGAAGGCCCTCCGCGGGCTTGGCATGAACGCGAAAATCGGCCCGCGCGGCCGGTGGTGGCTCGAGGAGCACGCCAAGTACGACGATGAGCATCCCGTGCACGCGCTCGAGATCATCAAGTCCTGCGTGGCGAAGGGGGAGAACCCCGACGACGTCTCCGCCGCGTCGGCCAAGAGCTTAAGCCTCATGCGGGAGGCTATGCTGGCGTCTTACGCCGCATGACTAAACGGCAGCGGACGTCCCCGTCGCGCGGCGTGCGGTCCGCGGCGCCCGCCGGCAAGCGAACGGGAACGGACGTCGTGGCGATCGCGCGGGAGATTGTGGCCGCGCTCGCCGATGCGGTGGTGGTCACGGGTATCGACCGCCGCGTCGTGACGGCCAACCCCGCGGCGGCGCACTTGTTCGGGCGCCTGCTCGATGATCTTCCAGGCACGGCGGTCGACGACATCGTCGTTCCCAGCGAGCGGCAGCATGTCGCCGACCAGGAGAGCCGCGCCTGCCAGGGCGAAGGGCGGCGCTACGAAACGAAGGTCCTTGGGTCCGGCGGCCACGAGCGCGACGTCGCCGTCTCCACGACGCCACTCGTCGTGGAAGGGCGCCTCGTCGGCACCGTCGCCACGCTGCGGGACATCACCGATCAAAAGCGGGCGCAGGAGACGCTGGCCCGCTCCGAATCCCGCTATCGCAATCTGTTCGAGTCGGCGTCCGACGCGATCGCGACGTTCGACGCGAACGGGCGGTTCACCACGTTCAATCATGCCGCCGAGAACATTTCCGGGTACCGTCGGGACGAGCTCGTCGGCCAGTGGTTCGCGCCGATGGTGCCCGACGACGAGTTGCCCAAGGCTCTCGCCCACTTCCAGAAGGCGCTCGCCGGAGAGACAGGACTCTTCGAAACGAGTTTCCTGCGCAAGGACGGCGACGTCCGGACCATTCAGGTGACGTACTCGACGCCGCAGAAAGACGAAGAGGTCCTCTGCATCATCCGCGACGTCACCGACCAGAAGATGCTCCAGGAGCAGCTGATTCAGTCGGAGAAGATGTCCGCGATCGGCCAGCTCGTCTCCGGCGTGGCGCACGAGCTCAACAACCCGCTCGCCGGCATTTCGGCCTTCGCCCAGCTCTTGCTTACGGAAAAGCGATTCCCGCCCGACCAGCGCACGGCCGCCGAAATGATCTACGCGGAAGCCCGCCGCGCGTCGCGCATCGTACAGAACCTCCTGACGTTCGCGCGCCAGCACAAGCCGGAGCGCACGTCCACGTCGGTCAATCAGGTTCTCGACGACACGCTTGAGCTCCGAGGGTACGAGCTGCGAGTCCGCGGGATCGAGGTGGTCCGGGACTACGAGGACGACATCCCGGAGACCATGGCGGATGCGCACCAGCTCCAGCAGGTGTTCCTGAACCTCATCACCAATGCCGAGCAGGCGATGGAGAAGCGGCACCGCGATGCCCAGCGCCTGATGGTCCGCACGCGTCGCGCCGGCGAGCGGATCCGCATCGAGATCGAGGACACGGGACCGGGCATCCCCTCGAATCTGCTGGAGCGCATCTTTAACCCGTTCTTCACCACGAAGCCTACGGGGTCGGGCACAGGGCTCGGGTTGTCGATCTCGCTCGGCATTGTGCGCGAGCACGACGGGAAGATCTGGGCGGAAAATACGCCCACCGGCGGGGCGCGCTTCATGATCGAGCTACCGCTCGTGGCCACGGACACGGAAGCGGAGCACCCGCATGCCCCGTCGGCGCAGCTCGAGGGCGACCGGCTCCGGATCCTCGTCGTGGACGACGAGGCATCGGTACGCGTGGCCCTCCAGCGCTACTTCGCGGCCCAGGGCCATGAGGTCGAGACTACGGCGAGTGGACGGGACGCTCTCGCGCGGCTGCGCGACAGCACGTTCGACGCCGTCGTTGTGGACATGCGCATGCCTGACCTGTCGGGGGAACAGCTGTACGAAGAACTGCGGGCACGGGATCCCGGACACGCTGAGCGGGTGGTCTTCACGACGGGCCAACTCGTCGAGGAGGGAGTCCGCAACTTCCTCGCTTCGACGGGGCGTCCCTACATTCCCAAACCCTTCGAGTTCAGCGCCTTTGATCAGGCGCTCCCGTCCGCCCGCCGGAGCCGCTGAGCCGAGCCTTCAACCCTGCGGTGAATCGCCGTCCGAATCGGAACGCATCCGCGGGGGATGCATGAAGGGGTGCACGTCCGATCTCGGCACTTGCCACGTCACGGTAATCCGCTTCTGCTTCCGCATGACGTCGAGCGCGACCGTCTCGTTCGCCTCGTAAGACCGGAGGATCCGCATCGCGTGTGAGACGGAGGTCGGCTTCCGGCCCCCGATGGCGAGAATGACGTCGCCGCTCTTGAGGGGCAGGCTGGAATCCGCGGGTGCCTTGACGACCAGGATGCCTTCCCGGGTGCCGAAGTACTCCCCGAGGTCCGGGGTCAGGGTGACCAGCTCCATGTCGCACCAAGCGTCCCCCAGGCAGAACGAAAACCCGCCCTCGGGACCCGGCAACAGCGAGATCCGATTGGGCCCGCGCGGGAGATCGACGCGCCCGATCCCGGACCAGACGCTCACATCCGCCGCGACGAGCGTCGTCTTTCTGCGATCGTTGCCGCGACGGTACTCAACCTGGATGGTGTCCCCGGGCTGAAGCACGCGCGCCAGCTCGACCAGCCTCCGGCCGGGACCCGACCCGCCACCCTCTTCGTCCGCGGACACCCCTCCGAGCGCTTTGCCCTGAAACTTCGTGATGACGTCACCCGCCTTCAGCCCGGCTTTCGCCGCCGGCCCCCCGGGCGTCACCGCTTCGACATGTGCGCCCACACTGTCCGTTGCCGGATCGGCCTCCGTGTTCACGAGCACGCCGAGACGGCCGTGATGCTCACCTGGCGGGAATCCCCACTGGGCCGGCGGGCGAGTGACTCCCTGGCCCAAGAGCGGGCCCGGCGCGCCGGCCGCGATGGCCCCGACTGCGAGCATCCACGCCCACTTCATGTGTTGCCGTCCTCGATTCCGATCATTCGCCATGCCAGCCGTCACAGCCCTTCATAGGCGGCACGGGTCACGTGCACGTCGACCAGCTCCTGCATCAGGTTCACCCGGTTCCGCCACAGCTGGACGGCCTCACGGGTTTCGGACGGCGCCCGCGGGACATTCAATCCCGCGAGCCGCGCATCCACCGCGGCGATCCGATCTTCCAGGTCCGCGGCCAGCGTCGCGGCGCGTCCGCTCTCGACGCGCGAGTCGGGGTCGTACTCCTGCAGCTCGGTCTCGAGCGAGGCCGACTGCTGCTTCGCCCGCGCGAGATCCTCACCGAACGCCTGTGTCGTCCGGAACGGCCCGAACACCACGACGCCCGCGAGCAGTGCCGCAGCCGCGAGGCCCGAAGCCGCCCAGCGGTGGCGGCGGCGCGCCTGCGTGGCAACGAGCTGCGTGCGGATCGCCGGCCAGCGGCTGCGCGCCGGACCGATCACCGGAAGCGCCTTGAGCTGCGCGACCCGCTGGTACAGGCCCTCGAGCTCCGCACGACACACGGCGCAGCCATCAAGATGTTGCCGCGCCCACGCAGAGCCTTCCTTCTCGCGCAACGCGAGGAGCTCTTCCATCGTGCAGTGCATCATTCCGCCGCCTGTTCTTCGCCGAGGTAACCGCGCAGCCGAGTATGAGCGCGCGCCAGCTGGGACTTCGAGAAGCTCACTGTTTTGTTCATCATCTCCGCGATCTCTTCGTGAGTGTATCCTTCGACGTCGTGCAGCCAGACGACCGCCCGCGACGTTTCGCTCAGGTGGTCCAAGGCCCGTTCCAGATCCACGCGCGCCGGAATGCTGGCCGGCGCCGTGCTCCCGACGGTCTCTTCGTCGAACGCTTCCTCCGAGCGTACCTGATGCCGACGAATCCGCATCAAAGCCTTGGACGACGCGATCCGGCGAATCCAACCCCACAGGTGGCCCTCGCCGCGAAACGTCCCGATGCTCCGGACGACCTCGAGGAAGGTCTCCTGTAGTACGTCCTCCGCATCCTCCGTATTCCGCAGGATGCGACGCGCGATGTTGTAAACCGGCGTCTCGAACGCTCGATACAACTCTTCGAGGGCTTCCACATCCCCGGACTTGGCTCGAGCGATCAGGAGGTCCGGAACGGCGAGTGAGATAGTCATCTCCTAGAAGCTAAGATGTTGGCGGAGTCCCAAGCGTCGCAGCTCGCGGTAAGTGATTGCCAACTTGGAAGTTGCCTCCAGCGGAGGTATCTTCCGCCCATGCCCGCTCCAGACGGTCGAACGCTACACTCCTGGCTGCATCATTGGCAGGACGAGCTCGACGCTGCCTACCTCTACCGGGCGCTCGCGGCTCAGGAGCCGGACCCAGGCAAGCAGGAAATCTACCGACAGCTTGCCGTGGTCGAGCAGCGGCACACTGAGCTCTGGGCCAAGCTGCTCGCCGACAACGGCCACCTGGTCCCAACCGCAGCACGGCCCTCGTTCTCCGCGCGCTTCATGGCCTGGCTCGGTCGCCTGTTCGGGCCGACCTACCTGTTGCCGCTGCTGCTGCGCGAGGAGGGGCGGGAAGTCAAAGGATACATGGACCTGCACGCGTCCTCGCGTGGCCACGACGCTCGGAACGTGTCGCTGACGCTGGCGCGCGAATCCGCCGAGCACGCCGGCACGCTCGCCAGCCTCGCCGGGCGGAGTGCCGAGCCGTGGCACCGAACCGAGTCGGGGGGCTTCCTGCGCAACGTCGTCTACGGCTTCAACGACGGGCTGACCGCGAATTTCGGGCTCGTCGCGGGAGTGATCGGAGCCTCCGTCGCGCCGCACATGATTCTTGTTTCCGGGATTGCCGGGATGATCGCCGATGCGCTCTCGATGGGCGCCTCCGGCTATCTCGCGGCCAAGAGCGAGCAGGAAGTGTACGCGCACGAGATCGCGATGGAAAAGGAAGAGATCCGGCTGATGCCGGAAATAGAACAGGAGGAATTGACCCTGCTGTATCAGGCCAAGGGGGTCGATCCCCGAACCGCCCGCCGCATGTCGGAGGAAGTGATGCGGGATCCCGAACGGGCGCTGGGGGAGCAGGTACGCGAAGAGCTGAAGATCGGCGAGGCGCACGCGACCCCGTTTCGGGAGGGATGGCTGACGGGCGCCGCGACTGCCGTGGGGGCCTTCATTCCGGTCGCCCCCTTTCTGGCGCTCGAGGGACGCGCCGCGGCATGGGTGGCATTCGCGATCGCCATGCTCTCGCACTTCTTCGTCGGCGGCGCCCGCAGCCTGCTGACCGGACGCGGCGTGCTGCGCAGCGGGATGGACATGTTCGTCGTCGGCCTGGGCGTGGCCGGGGTGGGCTACTTCGTCGGGGAGGTGATCGCGAAGAGCCTCTAGACGACGAGATTGAGCAGCCGATCCTGCACGTAGATCGTCTTTCGCACCGGTTTCCCGTCCACAAACTTCCGCACCGTCGGGTCCGCCAGCGCAAGCGCCTCGATCTGAGCCTCGTCGAGACCGCGCCCCACGGTGAGCCGAGCCCGCACCTTGCCGCTCACCTGCACGGCGATCTCGACGTCGCCAGACGCGGCG
>JBGPIJ010000002.1:0-32409 GCA_041484865.1 Gemmatimonadota bacterium | reverse complement strand
TGTCGATGCGCAGTCGCATCAACGTCACCCGAGCATCGGGCTCGAACACGAGCCGCCCGTGCCACTCCCAGCGCCCGAGCGTCTGCACGCCGGTCGTGTCTCCGCGCCGAGAGACGCCGTCACATCCGAGCATACCGAGGACCAAGAGGAGCGCAGGCGCCCTCATGGCCCGCGCCTGGGATCCTCCTCCAGCGCGGCGACGAAGTGCCACAGCTCGACCGCCGAGAACTCGGCGAATCGATCCTGGATGTCCCGCTCGGACGCTTCGAGAAAGATCCATGAGGTGGAGCGGTGCCGGTCGGTGCCGACGAAGTGAACGCGACCCCGCACCGCTCCCAGCTCGACGTCGGGCTGCATCTCGAGGAATACGTTCCAGCGCTGCTCGCCTCGCTTCAGCTCGCCCATGTGCTTGGCGCGATCTTGTCCGGGGAAGGGCAAGCTCATGGGCATACTCTACGCACGCGCCGCCGATCCTGCCAGCGCCGATCCCGCCGGTTAGATTCCCGAACCCATGGCCACTCCTGAAACCGGAGCCGCGCTCCGCACGATTCACGTAGCACACAGTCCGGACGCCGATGACGCGTTCATGTTCTGGTCGCTCGCCGCCGGGCGGGTCGACACCGGGGCCCGGCGCTACGTGCACGAGCTGGCGGACATCGAGAGTCTGAATCAACGCGCCCTGCGCGGGGAGCTGGAAGTCACCGCGGTGTCGCTGCACGCCTATGCCCACCTCGCGCAGCGCTACGCGCTTCTGGCGCACGGGGCTAGCATCGGTGACGGCTACGGCCCCCGTCTCGTCGCGCGCTCCGCCCGGCCGGGCGATCCGCGCGTCGCGTTGGCGGGCCGGCGGGTGGCCGTGCCCGGCGCGCTGACGACCGCGTTCCTCGTCCTGCGCCTGTATCAGCCGGCGATCGAGAGTGTGGTCGTGCCGTTCGATCAGATCGAGGACTACGTGGCCGATGGCAAGGCCGACGCCGGCCTGCTCATCCACGAGGGCCAGATCACGCACACCGCGCGCGGCCTGCACCTCTGGGCGGACATGGGCGCATGGTGGCATCAGGAGACGGGCCTGCCGCTCGCCCTGGGCGGCAACGTCGTGCGCCGCGATCTCGGGACCGCCCTGATGCGCGACATCGCGCGCGACCTGAAACTGAGCATCGAATACGCACTGGCGCACCGGGCCGAAGCGCTGGCCCACGCGCAGCGGTTCAGTCGCGGACTCGACGCCCAGCAGACGGACCGCTTCGTCGGCATGTACGTCAACGCCTTCACGGTGGACTACGGGCCCGTCGGGCGGCGCGCCGTCGCGGAGCTGCTGCGACGCGGGGCCGACGCGGGATTGCTCCCCCGCCCCGTCGAGCTGGAATTCGTCAGCGCGGATGACTAGCGCGCTGGCGTCCCGCCACCACGGTCGCCATCTTTTGCCGCTTCCACCGACGCCGGCCTGAAGGAGTCCGCAGTGACAGCTCTCGGCGGTACCGTCACGATTCTCGTCGTTGACGACGAGGAACCGATTCGCAACGCGCTCAAGAAATACCTCACGCAGCAGCAGTTCGAGGTATACGTCGCCGGCAGCGGCGAGGAAGCGCTCAACCAGCTGCGCCGCCACAAGATCTCGCTGATGCTGTGCGACATCCGGATGGCCGGGACGAGCGGGGTGGACCTCGTCCCCCAGGCCATCGAGGTCGAAGCCGACCTCGCCATCCTGATGCTCACCGCCGTGAACGACGCCACCAGCGCCGCCCTCTGCATGCAGCGGGGCGCAATGGACTATCTCACGAAGCCGATCGAACTCGCCGATCTGGGCCGCGCCATTCAGCGGGCCCTCACGCGCCGTGAAACCCAGCTCGAGAATCGCGAGATGAACCGCTGGCTCAAAGAAGAGGTCACGACCCGCACCGTTGAGCTCCAGCGCGAGCGCCACAAGCTCGAGCGCATCTCCGTGGCGACGCTGGAAGCCCTCGTGAACGCGCTCGAAGCGAAGGATCCGTACATGCGCGGACACTCGGCCCGCGTCGCCGATCTGTCGGCCACCATCGCCGCCCAGCTCGGCATGGACGACGAGGCCGTCGAGACCGTCCGGATGGCGGGACGATTGCACGACGTCGGCAAGATCGGAACACGGGAGGCGGTGCTCAACAAGCAGGGTCCGCTCACCCCCGAAGAATTCGAGCACGTGAAGCAGCATGTCCTGATCGGGTCGCAAATTTTGGCCCCGTTGCCCTACCTCGAGCCCGTGATCGCGATGGTGCGGTCCCACCACGAGCGCTGGGACGGCACGGGATACCCGGACGGCCTGCGGGGAGAAGCGATCCCTCTGGGGGGGCGGGTCATCGCCGCGGCGGAGGTCTACGACGCCCTCTGCACCTCGCGCCCCTATCAGGAAAAGTTGTCGCCCGAACAGACCGCCGACCGCATGGCCGACTTTTCCGGGACGGTGCTCGATCCCAAGGTGTTCGACGCGCTCCGCGCCGTCGTCGCGCGCCGTCACACGCTGGTCTTCCTCGACGAGGGCCCCGCCGAGTAGCACCCAGCGGCGATCCATGCTCATCGCCGTCACCGGGGCCACCGGATTCGTCGGACGCCACATCGTCCGCACCCTGCTCGGTCGCGGTCACCGCGTCCGCGCATTGGTGCGGGATCCCGCGCGAGCGGATTCGCTCGCGGCGCAGGGCGTGGAGCTCGTGCCCGGCGATCTCGCCGACGAGCGGGCCGTGTCGAGCCTGCTCGACGGCGCACGGACCGTCATTCACCTCGTGGGCATCATCCTGGAATGGGGGACGGCCAGCTTCGACGCGGTACACGTCGAGGGCACTCGGGCCGTCGTCGCCGCCGCGCAGGCTCGCCGCGTTGGCCGCCTGGTCCACATGAGCGCGGTCGGCGCTCGTCCGGACCCGAGCGCCACCCGGTATCACCGCACCAAGTGGCAGGCCGAGGAGCTCGCTCGCCAGTCCGGCATCGCTTCCGTGATTCTTCGTCCCTCAGTGATCAACGGACCGGAGAGCGAGCCAATCCGGACGCTCGCGCGGCTGCACCGCTGGCTGCCGATCGTGCCTGTTTTCGGACGCGGCACGTTTCCGATGCAGCCGGTGTGGATCGAGGATGTCGCGCTGGCGTTCGCGCTCGCCGCCGAGCGCGAGGAGCTGCGCGGCACATTCGAGCTCGGGGGCCCAGACGTGCTGACATTCGAGCAGTTCGTCCGCGCGATCGGCCGCGCCTCGGGACACCCGCGGCCGCTCGTTCACGTCCCCCTCGAGCTCGTTCGCCTCCTGGCGAGGGCGGGCGATCCCTTCGGCCCGCTGGCGCCGATCACGACATCTCAGCTCCGAATGCTGATGGAGGGCACCGCGACTCCGGCGAACGCCATCGAGACCGTCTTTGGTATTCGGCCGCTGGCGTTTGAGGAGGGGCTGCGCCGCTTCTTGGGGTCCTGGAAACACCAAACCCGGGGCTGAATGCTCCCCGGGCTGGCTGGTCGGGCGAAGTGGCCGTCACACTTCGGCCGCGACCCGAAATCCGTCTTCCACTATCCTCTTACGCCGGGTGCTGGACCGACGTTGGAGGAGACTGCGCTGGCCTTCACCCGTCATAGATGCCCCAGACGGCGCCAGCGTCGCGAACGGTCTACCACCGCTTCACGCGCCCCACGCGGGAGGTAGTTATTGTTGCACTCTGCAACCCTCGCGACAGCACGACCTTGGTGTTCGCCGTTCCCCAGCCGAGTCCGATCGGGTTGAAGGTGACGATGGGGTTGGAAACTGTCATCTCGACACCATGTTGGTCGGGCCCCGGCCAGCGTCCGCGGGCCACCCAAGACCGGTCGTCCCATTCGTCCACCCGCAACGAGTCCTGCCCGATCGTGAGGCGGATCCGGGCTGCGCGCGTCACGGCCGTGCCCCTGGCGACGGCCAGGGCGGACGTCAGCTCGGTGGCGGATCGCTCGACCGCGATCCAGTCGAGCCATCCCAGGAGGCGGGGAAGGGCGGCCGCCATAGCCACCCCCATCAGGGTGATTGTGACTGCAAGCTCCGCGAGTGTGTGGGCGCGACGCACGGCGCCAACCTGGCGATTCTTCCCCGGGGGTTGGCACCGAAATCATGCCGCAAAACACAGGAAAGTGCGGGAAATGCGGCCTAACGCCGCTCCCCGGAAAACGCTATGTTGTGGCGTATCCGAAGCTTGCAAGCCGAGCACGGCGAGTGCTTTACAGCGGACTGATCCCGTTCGCTTTCGAGGAGTGACATCCGTCGATGCCGACCGCGCAGACCGACATGAGATCCCTTCCCCATGCCGTATTTCTGCACCGGGCCGCAGGCGACCCAGGCAGAGCGGGGCTCGATTCCAAGCTCGGCCAGGGGGCGTTCCTGGCGCTTCGGCTCATCGACCTGCTCGCTCCCGGCCAAGCCGCCGCGCACGCGGAAGCATTCCACTACCAGTGGACCGCCACCGACCGTTTTTGCCAGGGCTTGCGGCGAACCTCGACGGAAGGAGCGCACCTCAACGAGCTGGTGGCGAGCGCCGCGGTCGCGTATCGACAGCGCGACATCGGGCTCCTGACGCCGGCGTTCTTCGCCTACGCACACTTTCTCGAGGATTCGCTGCACCTGGAGGAGGCGCTCGACGTCTTGGATACTCTCGACCGGATCACTGAGGGGCACTTGGCGGCCGCCGACGCGGTCGCGGTGTCACTGCGCGTTGGGCGAGTCAACCGGAAGCTGAACCGGTTCGACAACGCAGACGCCGCGTACGGGGATGCCTGCGAGCGGGCGAAGGCGGCGGGGGACCGCTACTCGGAGCTGCTGGGCCGCATCGGACGCGCCAACACGCTGCTCGGCCGCGGCAACCTGCCGGCGGCGGAACGGCGCCTCGTTGAGGTGCTGACGGACGCCCGGCAGGCCGGCGAGATCGACGCCGAGGCGCGGGCGGAGCACGGCCTTGGCGTCGTGTTGCAGCATCAGGGTTCTCCGGAGACCGCGCTCAAACACATGTGGAGGGCGTTCGAGCTCTACGAAGAAGAGGACTCGCGCCTGCGGGCGCTGGGCGATGTCGGGCTCATACTGCTCATGCTCGGTAACGCTGTCGCGGCCGCACGCGCGCTCCATGAGGTCCTGCGGCGCGCCAGGACGCGCGATATCGTAGCCAACGCCCTCGTCGAACTGATGCATTGCGCGTCCTTTCAACGAGACCGGTTCGGCTTCGAGCGCTGGCGACTCCGGTGTGAAGAAGTGAAGGGGACGATGCCGCCCAACATCCTGGCGGATTACTGCCTCAAGACGGGCATTGGGCAAGCCAGGTTCGGGAGATTCCGGCGCGCCGCAACGAGCATGGACCGAGCTCTCGAAATCGCCGAAGCCGCCGACCTCCATGCATTCGTCTTCAAAATCGAGCGGATCAGAAACGGGCTCGGCGCGTGCGAGGAAATGCTGGACGCGGCCTCATCGATTGACTCGAGCCCCGTGATCGAAAGCGAAGCTCTGCGCGAAATCTCCGTCTCGCTGGCACAACTCGTCGGAGAGCCGGCCTAGAAGCCGGCCGGCCTGCGAGAGAGCTGACCTCACGCAGGCCCGGCCTCAGTGCGCTTAGTGGCAGGTGTTGCTGTTATTGGTATCGCACTGCGCGAAGCTGGGCCCGAGTGAACGGGATGCGCCACCGGCACAGGCTGCGGCGGAGAGCACGAACGATACGAAGACGAGAGCGGCGAGGACACGGATCCGACGCGACATAGAAGCCTCCCAGTAGTCGAGTGAAGGGGTGGTGTCGGGGACGTCCCAAAGCTGCATGCACGGAAAGCCGATTCTTAGGGTGTTTTTGCGGCATCGAGGGGTGTTTTTGCGACATTATGCTCATTCTAGCCGCCGTTCCCGACGTTCAACTCCACAAACTGCGCCGCGCGGCGGCGACGCGGTTCGCTCTCGCACGGGCGGCGAGCTGGGGTGAAGCCCTCGCCGCGATCCGCAGCCGGCCGGTGGAGCTTGCCGTCGTGGATCCGCTGCTCGCAGGCACCGCGAGCGCCCAGGAGATCGAGCGGCTCCGCGTGCTGTTTCCGTCGCTGCCCCTCATTCTTTACACGAGTCTCACTCCCGAGACCGCGGCCGTCATGCTGACGCTCGGCCAACGCGGCATTCGCTACGTGGTGTTCGCCCGTTACGACGACCACCCGATGCGCCTGCAGGAGGTGCTCAGTCACGAGGAGGCGCGAACCTCGTCCCGTTTGTTTCTCGAACAGCTCGCCGACGCACTCGCGCCCCTCCCGAGGGAGCTGCGCTGGGTGCTGGAGGAGGCGCTCCAGGCGCCGGAGGAGGTGCAGACCGTCGGGCAGGTCGCGGCGCGCGCGCGCGTCGACCGGCGGACGTGCGAGCGGTGGTTCACCCGGGTGGGACTGCCAAGCCCTAGGCACTTCCTCGCCGCCGCACGCGTCCTCTACGCGCACCGGTTACTCCAGGACCCCGGATTCACCGTGGAAGACGTGGCGCAGCGGCTCGGTTACTCGCAGGTCAAGACGCTGCAGCAGCACGCCCGGGCGTACCTCGGCTTGACAGCCGGAGAGATGCGTTTGTCGCTCACGCCGGAGCACGCGCTGGCCTGCGTCGTGCAACGGTTCCTGCCGCGGGTAGTCGCCACGATAACCGCCGTGTCATGACCGCTGCACCTCGCACCGTACTCATCGTAGACGACGAGGCCTCGCTGCGGCGGGTTCTCGAACGTGCCCTCAGCCGCGAGGGGTACCGCGTGCTGAGCACCGGGACCGCCGAGGCGGCGTATTCCCTCCTGGAATCCGAAAATGCCGACGCCGTGCTGCTGGACATCCGTCTCCCGACCATGTCCGGCCTGGCGCTCTATCTCGCCATCGTGCACCGCTGGCCGGGCCTGGAGGGGCGCGTCGCAATCATGACGGGCGATGCGGAAGCCGAAGAGGTTCGCAGCTGGCTCGAGCAGAACCGCTGCACGGTGCTCCGCAAGCCGTTCAACCTGGGCGAAATCGGCGTGTGGCTGGCCGATCTCTGGCGCATGCGGGAGCGAGAAACAGGCAACGGCTGATCGATGACCGGAGCCGCGCAACACGACCCGCTGCACATCCTGCGACAATATCGCAGCCTGGCCCCCTGGAATCTGCGGGATCTCGCCGCCCTCGTCGGGGCGATTCTCGATGCGTCGGCGATCACACCCATCAACGCGGCCGCGCGCGCCCGACCGAGCGAGCGCACGATTCGCTTCTACGTGACCAAGGGACTGGTCAGCCCCCCCGAAGGAAAAGGGACCGCCGCGATTTATTCGTACCGGCACTTCTTGCAGCTGCTGTGCATCAAGCTCCGACAGATGGAGGGCGCCACGCTGGCCCACATCACGAAAGAGATGCAGGACCAGACGGGAGACGTGCTGGAGCGGCGCGCCGCGCAGACCCTGGGAACCTCGCTTCTCGCGCCCGATCGGTTGCCGCTGCGCAACCCCGGCGGACCACCACGCGGGCGTTCAGGCCGCGCCCTGACCGCGTGGATCGCACGGGATGCGGGCCGGGACTCCGCGGAGCCGAGCACATGGCGCCGCATCCCGCTCGCACGCGGGATCGAGCTGCACGTGGATGCCGCGCATCCGCTGGCACGCGTCGGTCCGGATGACGCGGCGCTGGCCGAAGCGTTCCGGCAGGCGATGACCAAGCTGCTCCCCCCCGGCTCCCCGTGAGTGAGCGCGGGCGGGCAACGACACCCTCACCGGAGTTGAGCGATGCCGTCCTGGATCCTGCTGCTACTGCTCGGCGTAATCGTGCTGTGGGTGGTCGCCGCGTATAACGGCCTGATCGCTCTCAAGAACCAGACCATCAACGCGTTCAAGCAGATCGACGTGCAGTTGAAACGGCGCCACGACCTGATTCCCAATCTGGTCAACGCCGTGCGCGGCGCGATGAACTTCGAGCGGGACACGCTGGAAGCGGTGATTCAGGCACGGAATCAGGCGGTGAAGGTCAGCGCGGCGGCACCCGACAGCGTGAAGCAGATCAGCCAGGCCGAGAACGCGCTGTCCGCCGCGCTGTCGCGGCTCATGGTCGTGGTGGAGCAGTATCCGCAACTCAAGGCGACGGGGAACATCGGCCAGCTCCAGGAAGAGCTGACTTCCACCGAGAACAAGGTTTCATTCGCCCGGCAGCTCTACAACGACACCGCGACACTGTACAACACAAAGCAGCAGCAGTTCCCGACGTCGTTCGTCGCCGGGCTCGCGAAGGCACAGCCGGCGGAGCTCTGGGAGATCGAGGAGAAGGCCGAGCGAGATGTCCCGCAGGTCGACCTGTCGCTCAAGCCGAAGCCGTGAACGGCGACGCGCCGCTCAATCTCTTTCAACAGCAGGAGCTGAACCGGCGCCGCACCGGCTGGCTGCTGGTCTGCTTCGTGCTCTTCTTGGCGTGGCTCGGCTTCGGCGGGGACTACATCTATTCGCTCTACACGGCATACCGGCCGCCGGAGGCGCAGCATCACGTATGGTGGTTCGGGTTCGTCATGCTGGCGGTGGGCGCAGCACTCGCCGCCTACGCGTACCGCACCGGGGCCGACAAGGTGCTGTGGGCCACCGGAGCGACCGAGATCATCACCCCGGCGGACGACAAGGAGAAGCAGCTCGTCAACGTCGTCGAGGAAATGGCGATCGCGGCAGGCGTTCCGCGGCCGCGCATCTGGATCGTCCCCGACGACGACCCGAACGCCTTCGCGACGGGCACCGATCCCCTCCATGCCCACGTCGCCGTGACGCAAGGATTGCTCGACCTGTGCACGCGCGATGAGCTGCAGGCCGTGATCGGCCACGAGCTGGGCCACGTCAAGAACCTCGACGTCCGGCTGATGACGACGCTGGCCGCGCTGGTCGGGGCCATCGTGCTGATGCGGGACGGAACGAGCCGGCTGTTCTTCTCGGGGCGGGGCTCGAGCAGCCGTGACTCGAAGAAAAGCGACCTCGGCCCGCTGGTACCCGTCCTGCTCGTCGTGTGGCTCCTATCCTGGGTGCTCGCGCCGATCATCACACAGCTGCTCGCGCTCGCCGTGAGCCGCGACCGCGAGTACCTCGCGGACGCCATGGGCGCGCAGTTCACGCGCAATCCCCTCGCGCTCGCCAGCGCTTTGCAGAAGATCGAGGCGGCGGCGGTCCCTACCACCCACATCACCGGCGGCGCGGCCCACATGTGCATCGCCGACCCGCTCGGCCGGCGCCTCACTTCCCACGAAGGATGGTTCGCGGACATGATGGCCACCCACCCACCGATGTCGAGGCGCGTGACGATCCTCAAAGGGATGGGATACGCACAACTCAAGCGGGAGGGAGGCATCCCAACCTAGCGGACGCAGGTGGCCCATCGCTTGTTTCCCCCATGGACGTATGCCTACCGAAGTGGTGATCTTCGCCGGTGCCGCGCTCCCAGCGATCTTGGGGTGCGACATGACCTGCAACGTGCGGTCCGTGGGAATCCAACCTGAACGGATGAGATGAGACGCGTCTCGGTACTCTCGCTGACCGCCCTCGGTGTGGTGTACGGGGACATCGGGACCAGTCCGCTGTACGCCCTCCGCGAGTGCTTCCAGGGACCGCACGCCGTGGCCGCGACGCGAGAGAACGTGCTCGGCGTGCTCTCGCTGATCTTCTGGTCGCTGGCCCTTGTCATCTCGGTGAAGTACCTCGCCGTCGTGCTCCGCGCGGACAACCATGGCGAGGGCGGCATCCTCGCGCTCATGGCGCTGATCCTTCGGGGACGGCCCGGCCAGCCGAAGCGGGCTCGCACCCTCGTTGTGACGCTGGGGCTGTTCGGCGCCGCGCTCCTCTATGGTGATGGAGTCATCACTCCGGCGATCTCGGTCACCAGCGCAATCGAGGGGCTGCAAGTCGCGACCCCGGTGTTCGAGCCCTACGTGGTCCCGATTACGGTCATATTGCTCATCGGGCTGTTTCTTTTTCAGCAGCGCGGAACCGCAAGCATCGGCGCGGTCTTCGGCCCGGTGATGCTCATCTGGTTCCTCGTCATCGCGCTGCTCGGCCTCGTCCGATTGGGCCGTGAGCCGGGCGTGCTCGCCGCGATCAACCCGCTTCACGGGTTCGATTTCTTCCGGCACAATGGGCTCCACGGGTTCGTCGTGCTCGGGAGCGTGTTCCTCGTCGTGACGGGGGGGGAAGCGCTGTACGCCGATATGGGCCATTTCGGTGCGCGCCCCATTCGCAAGGCCTGGTTCTCCATGGTCCTCCCGGCGTTGCTGCTCAATTACTTCGGCCAGGGCGCGTTGCTGCTCCACACGCCCGAAGCGGTTGAGAACCCGTTCTACCGGCTGGCCCCGCCCTGGGCGCTGTATCCGCTCATCGTGCTCGCCACCGCGGCGACGATCATCGCGTCACAGGCAGTGATTTCGGGCGCGTTTTCGCTGGCCCGCCAGGCCGTGCAGCTCGGGTTCAGCCCACGGGTCCGCATCGAGCACACGTCATCGGCCGCGATCGGCCAGATCTACGTGCCCGCGATCAATTGGGCGCTGATGCTCTGCACCGTGGCGCTGGTCGTGGGATTCCGCTCGTCCAGCCACATGGCAGGAGCGTACGGCATCGCGGTGACGAGCACCATGGTGATCACCACTATTCTCCTCTACATCTTGACGCGGGAAGTGTGGGGATGGGACCGGCTCAAGGCCGGAGCGATGGCCTTGTTCTTTCTCAGCTTCGATCTGGCCTTCCTGATCGCGAACGCGTTCAAGATTCCGCACGGCGGCTGGTTCCCGCTCGTCCTCGCGGCCGGGGCACTCACCTTGATGAGCACGTGGAAGCGAGGACGAGAAGTCCTCGTACAGCGCTTGCTCGAGAAGACCGTGCCGCTCGACCTGTTGCTCGACGATCTCCGAGCGGAGCCGCCGATTCGCGTGCCGGGGATCGCCATCTTTCTCACCGGCACGCCCGGCGGCATACCGCCGGCGCTCGTCCACAACCTGGCGCACAACAAGGTGCTGCACGAGGAAGTGGTCTTGCTCACGATCATGACCGAGGAAGTGCCCCACGTCCCGGCGGAAGAACGCGTGCGCGTCACGCACCTTCAGGACGGCTTTCACCGCGTGACCGCACACTACGGGTTCATGCAGGACCCCGATGTCCTCGAGACGCTGGCGCTTTGCGAGCAACACGGGCTCCGGTTCCAGCTCGCCGCCACTACGTTCTTTCTCGGGCGGGAGACGGTGATTGCGACGGATCGCCCGGGGATGCCCCTCTGGCGGGAGAAGCTGTTCGCCGTCATGTCGCGCAACGCGCTTCGCGCTACGGCGTTCTTTCGAATCCCGGCGGATCAAATCTTCGAGGTTGGGGCGCAGGTGGAGCTCTAGAAGAAAACCAAAGCCCCCGAGACGGCGCGATAGGCCGCTCGGGGGCTCTGCGTACCGGCTACCCGGAGCCAGGGGATTGCTCCCTCCGTTCTTCATCCCGCCACCGCCGGTTGACTGATGCGTCGCTCGGTAGGGTGATCGGGAGCTCCGGCTTCCATCCCCAAGCAGCCTGGCCGGGCCGCAAGGTTCACCAGTACGGGTGCTACGGGTCAGATCGGGTCGCGGACCGACCTTCCGCACTGCACGCCGAGGCACCGCGTCGGCGAGGATAAGGCACGCGACTGGCCCTATCTATCCGAGCCGGAGAGCAGCTCCCGGATCGCGGGCCGCCTGAGCCCTTGTTTGCATCGGCGGCCTCCCCGGAATTTCCGCTCGGACTCGCCTTAGAGGCGTAGTTAAGACGCGAGGTCTCAACCCTTCCCTGCAAGGCGCGTGGGGAAGAATATAGGGGCGCTGAGTAATGCCGCAAGTGCCGACGTTTCTTCGGGTTAGCTCACTTCAATGTGCATCGCATGTGGAGCCTAACGCGTGCCCACACTGACCGTTGCGACGCAGTCCACACGAATGTGGAGTTGTGAATCCACAGTCCTGCACGTTCCAACATTACTTGATCCCGTTCCCGTGTATGAGAACGCCGGCGGAGAGCCGATAGCGACGCACCGCTTCCCCCAGTCGAGCGAGGCGATACGGAGCCCACGCCTTCACCGAATCGGCGGGCTGGGCTCGCGTCGTCACGAATTGGGCGTCACATCGAGCGAGCGCGACGCGGAGGCTCACGAGCTCGCGGCGCAGTGCGGCAGCGGGCGCGAGTAGAGCCAACAGCGAGTCGGATGCACCTTCCGCCCCGACGCAGCGGCGACGCAGGCGCTCGGCGCGGGAGGCGACGAGTTCGGCGGAAGCGCTTGCGAGATCCGATTGGAAACCGGCGGCGACCGCCTCCAACGCCGTCAATGAGTCATCGAATGCGGCGATCGCCGCCGCGGAGCGGGCTCGAGTGCCGGAATCCGGTCCTTGGGTAATCGATCCCACCCAGAGCGCTGCCAGCGGGTACAAGAAGTTCAGGCGTCTATGCCGACTTCGTCGTAGCGATAGGGCTCATCGGGATGAGGGGGAAGGAAGAGACATCCAGCGCCTCCGGCAGAGAACCAGCCGCCGAGCATCTGGGTGGATCGACTTTCCGCGGGCTCACTGAAGAGGGCACGCAGCCAGCGGCGGATGTGCCGCAACTCGGGCGCGCGGCGTCCCAGCAGAGACAGGACCGCTCCCGCGCCGAGGGTGGCGCGCAGGAAATGCGCGATGGCGTGAACGCGCTGCGCGAAGATATAGGCCCGAACGCCCGGCTGATCGTACAGCAGGGTGCCCTCGTAGGGATCCGCAGGGGGGGCATCCATGCGCGGACCGAAATAGATGAACACGCGCTCGTCGCCTTCCTTGCGCTCCACGACGACGGCCGCAGCGTCGGTCCCGAGCCGAGCCGCGTGAATCAAGTCGCCTTCAGCGAGGATCCCGACCGCCGCGGTCCACTCCATGGCGGCCAAGCCTTGATCGAGGGGACAGCCCAGGACGTCGTCGTAGGCGACCAAGCGCGGCGCGGCGCCGGCCCGCAGGAAGAAATGCGCCAGCGCGTCGGCACGATCCTCGAACGTGCGCATGTAACGCGAGGTTGCGGGAACGGTCATTGGGGGATTATAACCCAGAGCAGAAACAACAGACAGAGGAGCGTTCATGCGTGGATCGGTTGTGGTGCTCTCGCTCTTGCTGGCCAGGGGGGCCGTCGCGCAACAAGAGGCGCCCGCCGCCCCCGAGTTGGCGCGGGTCGAGTCCACGCCCATTGCCCCCTCCGAGTCTCCCGGACAACTGCGGTATCGCCAGGGGCTGAGGACCGTCGGCCGGGGGATAGCCCAACTCAAGGACGGACTCGATCATGTCGCGGGCGCCGGCCGTGACGCCGGCCGCCTGCGGCAGGCGGGACAGCGGCTCTCCGGGTTGTGCGGAGCCGCTGGGGGGTTCCTGGCGAGGGGCCGGGCCCGGATGGTCCCAACGGTGTACAGTGACTCGACGGGGATCAAGGCGCGCCGCTTGACCGCGCAGATCGACAGTCTGGCGCGATTCATACCGAGCTGCGAGGCCGGCGGGACGAAGCAGCCCACGAGCACGGCCGGCCTGTTGTTCGTCAGGATCAAGGCATATGAGGCAGCGTTGCGAGACTATCGGGCCGCGATCGGGCTGCCCAATCGCTGATGATATCAGCGACGCGTTAGTGTCCAAACAGTGTCGATAACAAACTTAGGGGAATCCCCGTTGCCGCCCCTGCAGCAACGCGCAAGCATCGTCTACGTGAAGGGTTACAGGACCGGCGACGCCATTGACACCTCCACAACTGACCCGTACCTTTGCCCCCGGTTCAAGCAATACGTGGCACCGTCACCGGTTTGTCTGCGCACCGCGAGGACCATCTGTCTCGCGGTTTTTGTTTGAGCCCGTCTCTGGTCGCGGTGATCAGAGCCGTTCTTTTCCGGGGCAGTGCCCCTCAGGTCAGAGGTTTGAACAGATATGGCTAAGGGTAAGGTGAAGTGGTTCAACGACGCGAAGGGCTTTGGCTTTATCGCGCAGGAGTCGGGTCCAGACGTGTTCGTCCACTTCACGGCGATCCAGGCCGAAGGCTTCCGCAGCCTCGCCGAGGGCGATAGCGTCGAGTTCGAAGTCGCCCAGGGTCCCAAGGGATTGCAGGCGCAGAACGTTCGCAAGGTCTAACTCTCCCTCCCGCTCGAGAAACGGGCCCGAAAACCGGGCCCGTTTCGTTTTCGCCCTTATATTTGTCCCATGATCGGCGCCGCCGCTTTGCTGTACGCGTTCTCCGTTCTCAGCCTCCTCCAGGGACCGCCCCCCACCTATCGCGGCTTCTCACCGGGGATGCAATACCGCGCCTTTGCCGAGCAGGCCCGTGCGCTCGCCTACCATGACGTTCTTCGTTGCAACACCTCGGTGCATACCGCGCAGCTCATGGAATGCGGCGTTTCGATCCGCGACTCTTCAGACAGCGTCCGGTTCTACCTCAGCGCCTACGTGATCGAGGGAAGGATCGCGATGGTGTCGTTCGGCGACTCGGGCGATGCCAGGCTTCTGGAGCGGACTCGCCGCGATCTCGCGCGCCAGTTCGGGCCCGCGCGCACCATCACGCGCGGCAGCTGGGAATGGAAGAACGGTCATCGGGTCGCGCGCTTGAGCTGGCGCGGGCTGGGTGCGGCGCGCTGGATCTACGTGAACCTCGCGGACTACGATGTGATGAACGGAATCACGCACTACGTGAAGTAAACCTGCGAAGTCCTGAGGACCACCACTCAATACGTCAGTACCACCGCACCGCTCGCTGACGCGGCGTCCGAGCTGAAGTTGACACGGTCGGCGTGGGGGCCCGTGTACGGGTGCGCCGCATTGTAGGCGGCCACAGCCGAGTTGGCGTACAGCCGGTAGTAGCCGATGTGGACGCGGACGGCGCCGCGTGGCACGATGCAGGCGCAGCGAACGGCGGCCGCGGTCCCCGAATTCACTTCGACGGTCACGTCCGACGGCGTGGTATTTGTGATCAGAGGCGCGAAAAACCGCTGCCCGTCCGCTTGCGCCGTTATCTGCGACACGCGCCGTCCCGCCTGACGGCCCAGGGCGGGCAGCGCCCCTTCCATCCCTTCGCCGAGCGGCGGACTTCCCCGACGAAGCAATCGCCACCGCAGCTCGCCCGCCCCGCCCCGCCGGCCGTACAGCCGCTGCATCCCGCTGGGAGCCACGGTGTCGACCGGCGTGCCGTTGCGCAGGATCTCGACCGGTTCGACCAGCGCGTTCTGCACCCACGCTGATCTCCCGACGTATCCCTCCCGCGCCATGAACCAGAGTCCGCCGACGCCGACCACTACACCGAACGCCCACCACGCCGGCGCCCGGAGCCGCGAGCCGATGCCCGCCGAGGTATGGGCCTGCCGCACGACCGTTCGAGACCCCTCGAGCTCGGGCGAGCCGGAGGCCCGGCCAGCGTGCAACGCCGCCAGGACCTCATCGGCGCTCTGAAATCGGTCGGCGGGCTTTTTGGCAAGACAGCGTACGATGACGCCCGAGAGCCAGCGCGGGATCCTCGCGTTGATGTCGCTCGCAACCGGCACCGGATCGGCCAGATGCTTCCCGACGATCTCGGGGCTCGACTTCCCTTCAAAGGGAGGTGCTCCCGTCACCATCTGAAAGAGCATCGCCCCCAGTGCGTACAGGTCGCTGCGCCCGTCCAGATCGGCCTGACCGAGCGCCTGCTCGGGGCTCATGTACTGCACCGTCCCCACCGTGAAGCCCGTCGACGTTTTCGCGGCGTCGGCGCGCGGGTCCAGGAGCTTGGCGATGCCGAAGTCCACGAGGAGCGCGCGGCCGCTCTTCGCTTCGAGCATGACGTTGTCGGGCTTGATGTCGCGGTGCACGAGTCCGCGCGCGTGGGCGTGGGACAGCGCTTGGAGAATCGGCTCGACGGTCTGGAGCGCCTCCTGGGGCGAGAACATCCCTCGGCGGCGCAGCGCCTCCGCGAGGGATTCCCCGTCGATGAACGGCATCACGTAATAGACGAGCCCTTCCCCGTCGCCGGCGAAGTGAATCGGCAGAATGGCGGGGTGCTGTAGCCGCGCGAGAGACTTCGCCTCCTGGCGAAAACGCGCGATCATCCCGGGCGTCCAGGCGACCTCCGGGTGGAGCACCTTGCACGCCAGGCGGCGGTCCAGGTCTGCGTCCCACAGCTCGTACACCTCGGCGAACCCGCCCCGCCCGACCAGGCGCCGCACCTGGTACTTCGGGCCGAGGGCGCGCGCCAGCCGCTCCGCGGTGTCCTGGGTGGCGGCCGCGCCCGAGCTCGAGACGACGGCACGCTCGCTCGAAATGACCGTGGGGGACGGGTTGCCGCAGGAGGGGCAAAACGCCGAGCCGGGGGGAATCGCGGCGCGGCATCTGGGGCAGCTCAGCTGGCTCGTCACGACCCCAAAGATTCGTTCGCGACGGACGAAGAGCAACAGCGGCGCCCGTCCACTCGCCTCAGATGACGGTGACCGGAACAACCCGGTCGCGCTCGGTCTCGAACAGCCGCTCGGCGTCGTCGAGGGTGCGATGCAACGCCGGCGCGTCGCCATCCCCGAACTTCGAGCTTGGCGCCATCCGTCCCGTCATCTTACGGACCGCGACGAGCGCACGCGTCACCTCACAGCGATCGAAATCCGCGTCGGTATGGCCCGCCACAAGCAGTCCTTCGAACAGGGGCAGGCTCACGGGATCACCGAGCACGTAGAGCGACTCGAGGATCTTGGGGCCGAGGAAGCGGCGCAGCATCTGATCGCCCCGAATCCGATCGAACAGCGCGATGAGCACGTGGGCGTGCCCGGGGTAGTGACGCGCGGCCTCGATCGCCGCGGCGACGAAGGCGTGGTGGGCGCGGGGGGTGAGGAGGTACCGCTCGAACAGCGGCCAGGCACCCGGGGGATGTCGCTCCGCGAGTCCCAGAAAGGCGAAGTAGCGCCGGGGTAGCGGCGCCTGGGTGTCCGCGACGACGGTGCGGAGTCCAGCAACCCCCCAGCGAGCTCCCACGAGGGCGGCCGCCGCGGCGTGCTGCCAGCGTTCGAGCTCGGGTACCCGAAACGTGAGAACATGGCGCTCGAGGAACGAGCGGCTGCGCTCGAGTACGGCAAGGAGCCGGCGATCCGCCTGCGCGAGCGCCGACTCCAGTCCCCTCTCGTCGGCCCGGCGGGCTAGGGCGAGCGCCTCCCAACCGAGCTGGCCGAGACTTTGCGCCTCCCACGCCTCCTCGAATGCGACGGCGTCGCGCGCCGTCAGGAGCCGCTCCAGGGCGCCGACGAACCGGCAGACCATCGAAAGGATCATTCCGCAAAGAAAAGTACCCCGCCTGGCGCCGGGGGCGAGGGGCCCGTAAGCACGGGGAAACCTTGTGCAGGAACAGGTTGCAATTACCCACCCGGGGTCTTAACCTTGCCCCGCACTCCTCCACACCCATGCGCTCGGCACGCACCCTCGCTTCCCTCGGCGCCGCTTTCCTATTCGCGGCGTGCTCCCGTTCCCACGGGCCCGTGAAGATCGGTTTGGCCGGGCCGTTCTCGGAGCCCCGCGGGGTGTCGATGCTCCACGGCGCCCAGCTTGCCGTGAATCAGATCAACGCGCGGGGCGGGATCCGCGGGCGGGCGGTCGAGCTGCGAGTCGTGGACGACAGCGCGAGTGAAGACGGCGCGGTTCGGTCGGCTCAGGCCCTGTATGACGATGCAGACGTGGTGGCGGTGGTCGGTCACCTCACCTCGGGCGCCTCGATCGCCGCGGCCCAAGTCTATGGCGGCGGCCCGCATCCCGTCGTGATGATCTCCCCGTCCGCCTCAAGCCCGGACCTGAGCGGGCTCAGTCCCTACGTCTTCCGCCTCTGTCCGAGCGACCTGGCGTATGGCGCCGCGCTCGCCCGGCTTACCCGGCAGGGGATGGGCGCCCGGCGCGCGGGCATCATCTTCGCCAGCGACGACTACGGTCGAGGAGTCCGGAGGACGTTCGCCGCCGATTTCGCGAAACTCGGCGGTACGGTGGTGGAAGAGGACCCGTACATCCCCGCAGTCTATTCGTTCGAACCGTATCTCGAGCGCATGCGGCGGGCAGGGATCGACCTCCTCGTGCTCGCCACCGAGCGATCGGCGGCCGAGATGGCGCTGCGCGAGCTGCACGCCCTGAAGGTGCCGTGGCGAGTCGTGGGAGGCGATGCGCTGGCCGGCATTGAAGCCGCGGGAGCGCTCGCGGAGAACGTGCGGCTTCCAGCCGCTTATCTCGCCGACGCACCCGGCGAGCGCAATGCCGCGTTCGTGGCCCAATACAGCCGTGCCCACCCCGGCGAGCAGCCGGACCACCGCGGCGCGGCGGCCTACGATGCCGTCAATCTCATCGCGCGGGCGGTCCAAGCGCACGGCACGGACCGGCGCGCGATCAGAGACTACATCGCGCAAGTCGGCCACCGGGTGCCGGCGCTGGAGGGAGTGACGGGGGCCATCCGTTTCGACAGCGCGGGAGACGCGCCGTCCAAGAACGTGGTGATCGGCGTCGTCCGCCGCGGCCGTCTCGTCACGGACGTGACGCCGTGAGTCGGCTCGACACAATTCGCGTCCGCCTGCTCGGCGGGCTCGCGCTGCTCGGGTGCGCGGTCGTGTCCATGGCGCTGTTCAGCGTCTACGCCCTGAGGACGGTGCGCCTCTCGCAGGCCGCCGAGCTCGAGACGGCCCAGCACTCCGGTGAAATCTCGAACGGCATCGTGACCAGCGTGTTCCAGGAGATCAACGCCGGCCAGCAATACCTGATCACGCCGACCGCGTCGTTGGGGCGCCAGTTTCGGGGCGCCGCCGACGAAAGCTTCGAGTTCTCGCGCGAGCTGGAGCGGACGCCCGACTTGACGCTCGATCAGCGCCTCGCGGTGAATCGCATCCGGCAGCTCCAGTCTGCGATCGAAGTCGGCTACGCGATGGCCCACACCCTCAAGGATCTCGGACGCGAGGATCAGGCGCGGGTATGGGCGGGCGCGGTGCTGCCGCCGGCAGCGGAGCTGACGCGCACCGTGCGCACACTCGCCACGGAAATGACGGGGCGCGCCCGCCGAGCCGAGCGGAGGCTCGCCGCGCTGACGGGGCGCTGGGAGGCCTATCTGTACGTCGGCCTCCTCGCCACCGTCATCGCGGCAGCGCTGGTGGGATACTGGACGGTGGAATCGGTCGAGGAGCCGCTGCAGCGAATGGCAACCGCCGCGGGACAACTGGGTGGGGGAGACCTGCGGCCGATGACGACGGGCCGCATGCCGCTCGAGATTCAGCTGCTGGCGGACGCGATGCGGCAGATGCGGGACCGGCTGCGCACCATGGTCACGGAGATCGTCCAGAGCGCGGATCAGATCGCGTCGTCAGCGAGCGAGCTGTCGTCCATCAGCGAAGAGCTGGCTGCGTCCGCCGGGGAGGTGTCGACCGCGATGGTGAACATGTCATCGGGTGCGGAGCGCCAGCGCATCGAGCTCGGCGTGATCGGCACGGGGCTCACCGAGCTGCGCCGCGCGACGACCGAGATCGGGGAGGCGGCCGAACGCGTTGCAACGCTCGGTGAGGAGATCGGCGTGGTCGCGAACCGGCACCACGGAGACATCGCTTCCGCCTCGACCGTGCTCCTCGACGTACGCGAAGTCGTGCAAACCACCTCGGTTCAGGTCTCGCAGCTCGCGAGCCAGAGCACGGCCATCGACGATTTCGTCGACTTGATCCGCCGCATTTCCTCCCAGACGAACCTCCTCGCGTTGAATGCGGCGATCGAAGCCGCTCGCGCGGGCGAGCACGGCCGCGGGTTCGCGGTCGTCGCGGAGGAAGTGCGCCAGCTCGCCGACGAGTCGTCGCGGGCGGCCGAGGACGTGACGAAAACCACGAACGCGATTCGCGAACAGGTCGAGGACGTCACGGCGACGATGGCCGCGGGCACGGCCAAGGTCCGCGGCATCGAGGCGATCGCCGAAGGCGCGGCACGGGGGCTGGCCGCCATCGTCGCCGCGGTCCAGCAGGTCGAGGAGTCGGCGGCGCGGGTGGCGCACGCCGCGCACCGGAACCGCGAGATCACGGATCAGCTGCAGCGGCAGGCGGAGCAGGTCGCGAGCCAGTCCAGCGCGCACGCCGCCGGGGCGGAACAGGTCACGGCGGCCGCGCAGGAGCAGGGCGCCTCGACCCAGCAGATGGCCGCGACGAGCGGCGAACTGCTGCAGGCCGCGCAGACGCTGCGCGCCCTGGTGAAGGGACTGCGGGTGTGATGTCGACTCCGGAGGAACTACCCGTCAGCGCCGCGGTTGCTTCTTTGCTGCGGCCTTCTTCTTCGGCTTCGGTTTGGGGGGCCGGGGGACTTTGCGCGTCGCCTTGAGCGCGCCTTGCACATCCGCGAGGACGCGGTCGCCTTCGTCGGGCCCGATCAGGCCGCGACGCACCGCATAGCGCACCAGCTCTTCGGCGTCTTCGCCGGTGAATTCGCCCACACCGACAGCGGCCCGAATCGCCTTGACGAGCGCGTCGGCGACGGGGCTGCGGAGCACACTCGCGATGCCGGGAAGAGCTTCGAGCAGAGAGGAGATCTGCGACCCGCCGAGTTCGGCTGGCATCGAGCGCGTGCTCCGGCGTGTGAGGTCGCGCCAAGCTACATCCCGCCCCACACAGCGTCAAGAATTCGAGCGATCGAGGCATCTTAGCCGTCCCCGCTCAACGTGAAACCATGCTGCCAGGGCTTTACCGCCTCTCACGTCGATTCCTGGCACTGAGTGTACTCAGGCTCGACCATGGTAACCTCCTGACCCGCTGAGAGATACGTCGTGGACCGGGCCGTCGGACGCCGCGTTGCGGCCGTTGCCGCCCTTCCAAGGGGGACTAGATTGGGAGTCGGAGGTGCAAGTAACACGTGGGCCGACGCGGAATTAAGGAGTACCGGGCGCCAGAGGCGCTGACCTTGGTCGCCGCCGACCGGGAGCACGAGCCGCTCGTCTGCCCGTCTTGCGAGACGCGGTCGATCCAGCGGGTCCCCAGGCGCCGCGGCGTGAAGGATGGCATACTCCTCCTCCCGCGCTCGGAGCGCATCACCCTGACCTGCCAGGCGTGCGGCCGACACGCGTCTTACATCGCGCGAGGTCCCGAGCCGCCGCGCGACGCCACGATGGATCCCCACCCCGCGGCACCGTTGCACTAGCAGCCGCGACCACGCGACGGGCAAAGGGGTAACGGACGCCGGTGGCTGGCGACGCCATTCAAATGATGGGGACGATCAGCGAGGTCCTCCCCAACACCACGTTTCGTGTCAAGCTCGAGAACGGACACGAGGTGCTCGCCTACGTCAGTGGCAAGATGCGAAAGAACTACATTCGGATTCTGCAGGGCGATCGGGTGGCGGTGGATCTGTCACCCTACGATCTGACGCGGGGAAGGATTACCTACAGATATAAGTAAGGGTACTCTGGAAAACGAGAAGGCGTTGAGGGAAAAGCAACCCTCAACGCCTTTTTCGTCATCCCTGTTTCCGTTTCTGCTTTTAGAAGAACAGCAGAATCCCTCCAGAGACGTCGAGCTGCGAGGCAGACGGTGTTGCACGACCCTGTTGATGCTCTTCGGTGACCTCGAACACCAGCTTCGTCGATTTCGTCCACTGATGGTAGATACCGGCAGTGTAGGAGGTCAATTGTGAGCGCAGCGCGTCGTTCCCACCTGAGCCGGCGTTCTCCCCCGATCCAGCGTTCTTGAGCCGGCTCAATCCGACGCTCCCCGCGAGCGTCGTCTTCTTGTTGAAGAGGACCCCCACCTGAACGTACCCGCCGTCCGAACTGCGGGCCGACGAATCGTTCGCCGAGACTGGTCCTCCTGAGATGTTGCTAAACATCAGCAGAGTGCCGAGCCCCTTGCCCGAATACGCGGACGCGACGATCGAAAGCGTCGAGATGTCGAAACGCACGCCTGCGGTCCCACCCACCGACGTAAGCGTGTGCCCATTGCTGGGCGCGTTCGACTCCGTTTGCGCCACGCCGCCCGCCCAGATGAGCCACTTGTTGGCGCCGCTCTTCTGGTTGAAGGTGAACTCGGCCTCGAGCCTCGGGACCGGGGTGTAGTTGTAGCTGTTGCCGCCCGGCTGGGCCACTACGATGCTGGGCTGGAATAGCCCAACTGAGAGTTGTGCCGGCTGACCGGACTTCGTCGTGTAGGTGAACTGGGCGTTGAAATTCGGATAGATGTAGCCGTACCCGATGCGGCCCAAGGTAGTGCCACCGCCCTGGCCACCGCCGATCCCGACGGACCCGACCCCGAACAGGGTTTGATCGTTGAGGATGTTCTGCCGACCAAAAAGGGCCAACTCGCGGCCCGCAAGCACCTGGCCCCAAGCGCCACCTACGGTCAGGTAGACCTCGCGCATATCGATCTGCGCGCCGAACTGGTCATGCACGCCCGCGTTGTTGATCTGCGGCGCAAACCCGAAGTGAACAGCGAGGTTCTGCCCGCCCTCTTTGCCTCGGGCCTCGAAGTTCGCGAACCCCGGGAGCAGTCCAGTCCGGACGCTCGAGTTGGTCGGTCCGTTGTTGTTCTGCTTCGTGAAGACCCAAAACGCATTGACGTTTCCCGAAAACGAGAACGCCCATCCGTTGGACATCGTCATGATGAGCTGCGACTGGGCTCTAGTCGGAAGCAAGGCTGCGCCGATCACCAACAAGAGAGCGAGACGCTTCATATGAGAACCTCCTTGCGAGTACGCCATCGTGAATCCCCGTCGCTGGTGACTCTACCGCTCCTGCCTACGACCCCGCGTGCGGCGTCAGCGCGAGACCCGGCTTGCTCGTCTTATCGCCCACGTAGAGCCGAATCCACATCCCCTGCGTGCCATGCCCCGGAACGGCGCAAAAAATCAGATACGAGCCCTCCCGGTCGGCGACGAATCGCAGCGTGTCCTGTCCCTGCGGCGGGAGGCCCTCTTCGAGCCGCACCGTAAACGCCCGCGCAAACACGGGCGCCACCGGACCGGGAGGGACCGGCGACACGTTGGAGATAACCTCCGCGGAATGCGGCAGCATGCCGTCGTTGTTCCGGAACGCCATGACCACGCGCGACCCGCGGGGGACGGTGAGCGTGAGACCACCGTCCCGGAAACCGTTGAAGTTGAGCGCGCCGTTCAGCCCCGTCAGGCCTGCGATGAGCTGAAACGTAACGGTCACGGTCTTCTTGTGGTGGTCGACCGTGAGCCAGGTCGAGTCCACCCGCTGACTCGAGTCGGCCATGCCCTGCGCGGCGACAACGCCGACGCCCACGCAACAGAACGCTAACATGAACCCAAACGTGGCCGCACTCCTCACTTGGGGAGTCCGAACACGAAGACCGCGTCGCCCAGCGGGTAACTGAGCTGGAAGTTGCCGCCCGCTGCCACCGCGACGTACTCGTCGCCGTCGATCTGGAACACGGCCGGGGCCGCGTTCGCGCCGGCGCCGCACTGGAACTTCCAAACGAGCGCGCCGGTCTTAGCGTCGAACGCGTCGAACCAGCCGTTTCCTTCACCCGTGAACACGAGTCCGCCCGCCGTCGCGGTCACCCCGCCCATCATCGGCTGGGCCGTCTTCACCTGCCAGGCGATCTTGCCCGTGTTGAGGTCGATAGCCGAAACGTTGCCCCACTGGGCGCCCTCGGGACCGGAAATCGCCACGAACGCGCTGCCCAGCCACAGCCGCCCCTTCTCCCACGGCGCATAGTGCGTCTTGTAGTGCATCGGCTGGTGCAATGCGGCGACGTAGGCATAGCCCAATTCCGGATTGATCGCGATCGGGCTCCATTCCGCCCCGCCATTCGCGCCGGGTAGCATGCGCGTCCCCTCGGGCGTCGGCAGCGCGAACATGTTCTCCTGCGGGACGAACGCGTCGGACCTGCGCACCAGCTGCCCCGTGATCGCGTCCAACACGTAGACCCATCCCGTCTTGCCCGCGTGCGCCACCGCCTTCTTACCGCCCAACATGACCACGACCGGCGGGCTCACGGCATCCAGGTCCCACACGTCGTGCGGCACCGTTTGATAGCCCCACTTGAACCTGCCGCTGTTCGCGTCGATGGCGACGATGCCGTCCGTCCACCGGTTATCGCCCGGGCGGAGCGAGCCGTCCAAATCGGGCGACGGATTGCCGATCGCGACGTACAGGGTGCCGCTCTCCGGATCATACGCCGGCGTCATCCACACCCCGCCGCCGCCGTGCTGCCAGGCTTCGGCGTACTTGGCGGAATCGGCCTTCTCCTTCGCCACATCGCGATGCAAATCGCTTCCCTCGGGGGTCGTCCTCGTCCAGGCGCCCCACCAGCCGCCTTCCTGCGGCGACGGAATGGTATACCAAGTCCAGGCCAGGGCGCCGGTCGCCGCGGTGTACGCCTTCACGAAGCCCCGGATGCCGTATTCGCCGCCCGATGTGCCGATCACGACCTTATCGCCGATCGTGAGCGGCGCCATCGTCTCCGTGTAGCCCGAGGCGGGATCACCGACCTGCGCGACCCACTTCTCCTTGCCCGTTTGCTGGTCGAGCGCCACGAGCTGTCCGTCCAGGGTACCGAGGAAGACCAGTCCGTTCGCGACCGCGACGCCCCGGTTGTTCGGTCCGCAGCACGCGGTGCTCACCGGCGCCGTCTTGTGCTCGTAGCGCCATAGCACCTTGCCGCTCTGTCGCAGGTCGTAGGCGATCACGACGTTGTTCGGCGTCACGGACGTCGTGACGTACATCGTGCCGTTCACCACCACGGGCGTCGTTTCGAAGCTGCCCAGCCGCGCCATGCCGGTCTGCAAAACGAATTTCGGAACCAGATTCTTGACGTTGGAAGTATTGATCTGCGTGAGAGGTGAATAGCGGTTGTTCCAGTAATTATGTCCGTACATCAGCCAATCGCCGCTCGCGGACGCCTTCTCGAGCATCGCCGTCGTGACGCTCGGCGCGCCGGCTTGCTGCGAGCGTGCCGGCACTGCCGCGATCGACACCATGCCCATCGCCAGCCACCATCGATTCCCAAGCCTCATACAGCCTCCTTGCAGGGACGAGCCCGCCCACGCACTCCGTTGACCGACGTCACCAAGGTAGCCCGGCGGAACCTACTCCTCCACCGCGCGAAGCGCTCCAGTTTCACTCTGATAACTTGCTCAGCCACATAACGATAGGGAGCGAGGCCCCTTGACATCCCCTTAGACACTGTGGCAAACTCGGCGTCGTGAGGACCGCCGCCGAGCTAAGCGCGTGCTGAGCAATGCCCTTGGCGCGGTGTCCGCGCTGCTCCTGGCGCAGGCCGGGGGTGCGCCGCGCGCGGGACTCCCCGCCCAGATCCGTCCGCTGTCCCCCTTCGAGATGAAGAAGGCCGAATCCCTGATCAAGACCCGGTTGCCTTGTCTCGGCTGCCACGAGATCGACGGCGACGGAGGACGAATCGGCCCGAGTCTCGGGAACCTGAGTAGACGCCGCTTGCCGGAGTATGTATACCGGATGATTCAGGACCCGCAACACACGGTTCCCCACACCGTGATGCCCCGCATTCCGATGAGCCCAGCCACGCTCGAGCTCGTGGCGAGTTACCTCGTCCAGCGGCCCGCGACCGAACCCCCCGCGGGCAGCGCGCCCGTTGGTACGCAGTACCGGGACACGAGCGGCGCGCCCGCCGCGGTGAACGCGAGCGTCTGCGCCGGCTGCCACGGCGCCCGCGGCGGGGGAGCCGGTCCGAATGCTCGCTTTCTGCCCGTCCCCCCGACTGTCCACTCGGATGGCGCGTACATGGCCACGCGCACCGACGACGACTTGTTCGACACGATCTTCGCGGGCGGGTACGTGATGAATCGCAGCAACCGCATGCCCCCGTTCGGGGGGACGCTCTCCCGCGAGCAGATCCACGGGCTGGTGACGTACCTCCGGACCCTGTGCCGCTGCCAAGGGCCGGCCTGGTCGCGAAATCAATGACGAAAAGGCGTCGTCTCTCCAAGGAGGAGCCGCCACCAGCGCTACGCCCCGCCCGCCGTCGCGGGTGGCTGGTGCTGACCGCGGCTCTGTTGGCCGGGGGCGGGGCAGTGGCCCTGTGGCGAGGCGATCGCCTTCGGAGCGCCCAGTTCCCTCCGCCCGGCCCGGTGCCGGCGGCGCCGGAGGTGAGCTACGCCGATTTCGTAGGTGCGGAGACGTGCGCCGAATGCCACGCCACGCAATATGCTGCGTGGAACGGTTCGACGCACGGGCGCGCCGGCGGGGCGCCCGCACCCGAGCGCGTGATTGCGCCGTTCGACGGGCGCGCGATGCGTTTCAAAGACGGCGTGGTCACGCCGTCGCGAACCGGGGATGGTTACCTCTTCACCGTGGCCCAGCAGCATCGCCCAACGCAGGTGTTCCGCGTGGCTGCCGTGGTGGGGGGGGGATTCATGGCGGGCGGCGGCACCCAGGCGTTCTTCTCCAGATTCCCCGACGGCACTGTCCGTTTCCTGCCGTTCGATTTTTCGCGCGCCTATAGCGGGTGGGTGTGCAACACCAATGGCCGCGCGAACCGCGGCCTCGTGCCCATCACCTCGGCGATCGCGCTCGCCGACTGCGGCGACTGGCCGCCCACCCGGGTGCTCGGCAGTCACGAGCGGTTCGAGGGATGCCAGCAGTGCCACGGCAGCCAAATTGTGCTGCAGTTCGACACCACCGCGAAGCAATACCTCACCCGCTATACGACTCTGGCGGTGAATTGCGAGTCATGCCACGGACCCGGGCGGCGTCATGTGGAGCTGGCCCGCTCTGGCCACATCGGCGAGACGGCTGACATCGGCATGCGCCCGCTCGCCACACTCTCGAAATCCCGGTCGCTCGACGTGTGCTTTCAATGCCACACGGTCAAAGCCACGCTGCAAGGAGACTACCTTCCCGGGGCGGGCCTCGAGCGACACTTCGCCCTCAAGTTCCCCGGACTGCTCGATACACTGTACTTCGCCGACGGGCGCACCCGCGCATTTGCCTATCAGGAAGGGCACCTCTCGAGCGACTGCTACGTCAACGGCTCGATGACCTGTGTCGACTGTCACGACCCGCATTCGCAGCACTATCGCGACATCAGCGGAGTGCCCCTGCCGGGACGGTTCGACGACGGCCAGTGCCTCGACTGCCATCCCAGCAAGGCCGAACGCCCCGAGCGCCACAGCCATCACCAAGCGGGCTCGCCGGGCAGCCGCTGCACGTCGTGCCACATGCCCTATCTGCAGCAGCCGAGCGTCGGGCCTCGCGTGCGATATGCCCGGTCAGATCATGCGATTTCGATTCCGCGACCCCTCTCCGACGGCCGGCTCGGAATCGACGATGGGTGCGCGCAATGTCACCGCGATCGGACGCCCGAGCAACTCGACCATGACGTCACGGCGTGGTATGGCGAGCTCAAGCCGCGGCCGGCGCCCGTCGTCCAGGCGCTGCGGGCCGACAGCGTGAACGACCGCCTTGGGGCCGCGCGGCTCGCGCTCGCGGCCGACGATCACGATCCCGTCGCCCGGTTCAACGCACTCGGCAGTTTCTTGGAGCGATTCATCACGCCGGACATGGCGGGTCTCGAGCCCGAGATCGTCACCCGGCTCGAAGCCGCCGCCGGTAGCGATGATCGGGACGTGAAGGCGCTGGCGCTCGCGACGCTGCATTTGGCACGGGGCTCCGAGGGAGGAGTCCGCCGATTCCTGGCGCGGCGCTTGCGGGCGCTCGACTCGCTGGAGGCGCCGGTCCGCGATCGCTGGGAATGGACGCTCCGCGCTCGCGGCAACGCCTCCCTCGATCTGGGTGACTATCAGGCCGCCCTGGCGAGCTATCGCAAAGCGCTCGAGATCAAACCGGGCGATCCCACGATCTTCCGGAGCTTCGGGATCGTGTACACGAGGCTGCGGGATTACGCCGCGGCCAGCGAAGCGTTCAAGCGCAGCCTCGAGCTCGAGCCGACACAGCCGCAGGTGCTCGTCGATCTTGCCTTCGTGCAGGCGCAGCAGAGCAACGTGGACGCCGCCATCGCGTCGTACCAGCAGGCCATCGCCATCGACCCCTGGGAGCCGGCCGCATACGCCAACCTCGGCCTGACCTATCTGCGGCTCGGGGCCGTTCCGAACGCGATCACGGCGCTCGAGCGCGCCGTTACGATCAACCCGGCGCTCGCCAGCGCCAACTTCGCGCTCGCGAACGCATACCAGCGGGCCGGACGCGTGGCGGACGTCGCAGCGGCGCTCGAGCGGGGGCTCGAGTTCGACCCGGGCAATACACCGGCGCGACAGCTGCTGGAGGCGCTGCGCGCCAAACGATCCACACGCTCTCCCTAACCCCTGGTCCCACGACCACCTTGCTCGGGGTTGGCGCCCGGTATAGTCTATCTTGCCCGGGCGCCGGGCCGACGGGTGTGACGCTCGCGAGGGAGACACCATCGAGAGAGTATGGATGGGCACGGGCGTGGCGCTCATGGCGCTCGCTGCGGGGCTCAGTACGCCGGGGACACTACAGGCGCAGGTGGAACTCGGCCCGCGCTTGGGCATATACTTTCCGTTCGGTTCGGTCGTGAAAGAAGGGCCGAGCGCGCCAGGCGGCCCGGTCGAGAAGCAACAGGTGGCCGCCCCGTTGATCGGGTTTCAAGCACTCGCCTGGGCGAGGCGTTGGCTCGGCATCGAGGCGAGCGCCGCGCTCTCTCCCAGCATGGTCGCTGTCACCGATGCCACGGGGACGGTCGATAAGGCTTCCACGGTGGTGCTGGCCAACGTCAGGGCACTCGTCCCGATCACCTCTCGGAGGGGAATGTGGTCTTTCTATCTCGGGGCCGGCATCGGCCTCGTCAACCGCAGCGGGACGGTCTGGCAATACCAGAACGGGACGACAGCGCAGACGTGGATACTGTCGTTCGGGGGCCAGACTCCCCTGAACCCGAATCTCCACATGCGCTTCGAGTTCGAGGACAATCTTTCGACGGCTCAGTTCGACCAAGGCTTGGCGACCGCGACGCAGGGCCGTCCGCATCACGACTTCGCGCTGGCGATCGCGATCGAGTTCCATGTCCGGGGGCGACATTGAGCGCGGCCCGCCTTGGCCTGCTCGCGCGGATCGTTCTCGTGGTCGCCGCGGGTCTGGCAGCGGCCTGCTTCGGGCGAAAGAAGGAGTTCGAGGACTTCAATCCCGCCGTCCCCGGGACACACTTCAAGTCCATCGCGACCGTGTCCGCCGATAACGCAGGGACGGCGATCCGCCTCATGGTGCAGGTGCGCCAGAAGTTGAAGGACGCCGGTGTCGATGCCCAGCCCCGTAGCGGGCGATGGGAGAGCGCCCCCGACGCGGTGAATCACATTTGCTCGCCAGGGGCGGACAACCCCGTGGACGGCGTACTCATCATGTCATACGATCACATGACGCTGTACGACTGCCAGACGCTCAAGGCCGCGTATGACATTCAGGGCTCGCCAATGGCCGGCGGGATGGGGCTCGACGAAATGACCAAGCACCTGATCCGCTACCTGCAGGGGAAGAGCGCGAGGTAGTCCTAGCTGGGCTCCCGATCCAAATGCGAAGCGCCCGGCCTTCTTGGCCGGGCGCTTCGTTCACCGAGGTCTGGGCTACGGCGTCGTTTACACCTACTAACAGGGCATCACGCCCCCGGTGGCGCGGTCGTAGCAGGTGGAGCCTGATCCGCCCCCCATGAGGACGGCCACCAAAGCAGCCACCGTAATAGCGCTCGCCCCCGCCAGGACCGCCGTGCGACCGGTCGCAGGGAACTTTGCCTTCATCAGTTTCACGTCCGACAGCGGCATCTCGACGTAACTGCCGTTCGCGAAGCCGGCCAAGGTGTCCCCATGTACCTGAGGATTGGACAGCTCCACGACGGTATTGTCGGGCTCCGTGACCCAGACGTGGCCCGGCCCGTGCGAATCGATGTACTCCGCCGGATAGCCTACCACGCCGGTGGTGGTGCAGGCCGCGAGGCACAATAGTGCCACGCCCACCGTACCGCGAGACCACTGAAGTTTCCGCATGGCTTCCCAATCCTCCTTCTCAGACTGCGTGTGACCACTCTCGCCATCGCTTCTCGCGTCGTGGCAAGCGCCCGGAACGCGAGCGAATCAGACCTCTGGACTAGAAATACCCCGGACCCTGGGAAAGCAACACGCCCGGCCGTAACCTCGGCCGGGCGTGTCCACAAACTGATGGGGCAGCATTACTTGCGCCGGTTACGGATTAGAGCGGCTCGGGACGCATCACCAGATCGACCCCCATCCACAGCTGCTTCCAGATCGCCATTCCGACGCCGAGGCCCAGCGCGGACTTGGAGATCCCGTACTTGCTCCACAGATCGTTGCCGGTCATGAACCAGCGGCCGCGCACCCGGAGAGCGCCGGCATCATGCCAGACCACAACCGAGATGTTCAAGGGCTTGGTCGTGCCGTGTAGGAACAGCGACCCTACTGCGAGGGCGTGTATCGTGTCACGGCCACCGCGCCGCACGTCGAGGACGCTGTCGATCGTATAGATGATCTTGGGATACTTGTCCGCTTCCAGCACGACGCCGCGCGCGAAGCCGTCGCGCAACTTTTCGCCGGTAATCAACGCGGCGGACGATATCTCGACTTTGCCGTGCGCCCCTTTCCAGCTCACTGTATCGGGGGCGACCAGCTCGCCGTGAACGGCTTCGGTGCAAATGGGGCGAACCTTGTAGCGCGGAAACAGCGGGATATGAATGGTGTCAGCGTCGCTGTTGCCCGGCGGCAGCTTGATGTCCGTGGCGTCAACGCTCCATCCGGTCCCCGCGCTTCTACCCTCTCCGGGGAGCCACGAGGGCTCCTCGGGGCACGTGGTGGCCCAGAGGTGGTTCAAGTGCGGGTTGACCTGCCACCAAGAGATGCTGGACTTCGGATCGATTTCGAGCTTCGCGCCGGGTGCGCTGGCCCAGCGGGCCGCCACCACGGACACGACCGCCACCGGAAAGAGGGCGAGCGCCCACCGTACATGAAAAGGCTTCACGGATTTTGTCTCCCTATTCGTCAGGTCCAGGGGCGCGTGTCTGGCGCTCCGTACGGTTAGAGGGCCGCAGGCGAAGCCGCGGCCCTCATCCGTCATCTGTCTTGAGGGATCTTCCGATCCCGTTGTCCCGTTCCTACGCCGGTTTCGGGCACGGCAGCGGGAGCCCCATGTTCCCTCCGCCGGGCGGAAAGCACAGGTTCGTCGGGCTGGTACCCTGAATTCGGCTGATGACGAGCGCCGTTCCCACCGCCACAGTGGCGGCCAGCAGGGCCGTCCGCATCGGCGCCGCGAATTCCGCCTTCATCAGCTTCACGTCCGACAGCGCCATCTCGACGTAACCGCCGTTGCCCTTCTGGAACCCCACTAGCGTGTCCCCATGAATCTGGGGATTGTAGAGATCCTGCACAGAGTTGTCGGTTCCCGTCACCCACACGTGGGTCGGCCCATGCGTATCGATGTACTCCGCCGGGTAACCCACCACGCCCACGCTCTTGCATGCAGCCAACATGACCACGAGGAAGGTAGCGCCCGTGCGGTACAGTAGACGGCTTTGCATGATGCTGGCCTCCTCCCTTGGAGCTAACTGCCTGCCAACCTGCGCCAGAAGACTTCCGCGCGGAAGGCGCCACGAGCCGCCAGCACCGGCCCCCGCGGGCCGGGCGGAGCCAATCAGCGCCCGGCGCGGGGTCTGGTGTATTCTCCTACAAAAATCACGGAAGCAGGGGGTTCTTGTTGATGACGCCCCGGATCTCGCCGCCACCATTCGTCGCCGTATGGATGTTGACATAGGCGCCGCCGGTCTTCAGAGCGCTGTAAAGCGAATCAAACGTGATGCCGGCCGGGATAACCGTGGCGGTTATCGTGATGGTCCCGCTCGTCGCTGCGGGGCATGTGGCTATGCCTGCCGTCCCGCACAGGTTCACTCGGACCGTCCCGGCCACGGTGCCCCCACCGACATGGATATGGGCCAGGGTGGGGTTACCGGTGAGACCGCTGTAGGTGACGACGACATGAACGCTGTCGCCGGGCGCGTTGGTCGGGTTGGTACCCGTTGCGGGACCGACGACGCTCACTTGAGCCGACCCGGTCGCCGCCGGAACGGACACAGCCGGCACTTCCTGGTCCGACGACATGTTGGCGTAGAAGCCAGCCGGCTTAGCGACGGAAAGGTTGTCCGAACAGGCAGCCGCCGCCACGATCGCGGTCAGCGCGATAGCGCCGCGTAGACGATACATGTGCATGGTTCCCCTCGTTGGGATGGGTTGATCCGCTTTGCTGAATCTCATTTTGCCCCCGGAGGGCAACACGCATCGCGATGTTCCGCGATGCGTGTTGCCATCCTTACAGCGAGCTACGTCTGCTACTGAACCAGTCTAGGTACGGCTCTAGACTAGAACAGGAAGTGCCACTGGAAGCTCCACGCCCAGCCGTTCCGGTAGTTCTGGTCGAGCACGAGCGACTGCGCGTTGCCGACCGCGAACTCGAAAGCCGCGTTCATCGCGACCCGGTAGGTGACGAGGAGGTTGTAGT
>JBGPIJ010000001.1:0-43990 GCA_041484865.1 Gemmatimonadota bacterium | reverse complement strand
GGCCCCGTCGTCTCCGCACGCCGCCGGCCAGGCCGTGTCGCTCGCGCACGTCGCCCGCTGGGCCGGCGCCCTGTTCAGCGCCGCGCTCGTGATCGCATTCGTCGTCGCGCAGCGCCCGGCGCGGTGGCTCGCGCTCTTCTCGCGCGTGGCCCACGCCGTGCTGCCGGCGCGCCACGCGATGCGCGTTACCGATCTCGCCGACGGCGTCCTCGCCGGGCTCGCGGTGCTCAAGAGCCCGGGCCGGCTAGCGCGCGTCGTCGCCTGGTCGCTCGTGTTGTGGATCGTGAACGCCCTGTCGTTCGCGGTGTGCTTCCGGGCGTTCCAGCTCGCGGTGCCGTGGGAGGCGGCCTTCCCCCTCCAGGCGCTCGTCGGATTCGGGGTCGCCCTCCCCTCGTCGCCCGGATTCTTCGGTCCCTTTGAGGCGGTGACGCGCTTGACGCTGGGACTGTACGGAGTCGCTGCCGATCAGGCCGTGAGCTATGCGGTGGCCTACCACATCGGCGGCTTCATCCCCATCACCGTGCTCGGCCTGCATGCGCTGTCGCGGAGCCGGCTGCGCTTCGGGCAGCTGCGGCAGGTCGAGCCGGTGCCGGAGTGACGCATGGCCGTTGAGCGCGTGCGCGTCGCAGCCCACGCGAAGGTCAATCTCTTTCTGCGCGTGCTCGCGCCGGAGCGGGGCGGCATGCATCAGCTCGAGACCGCGTTCGCGCTGCTCGAGCTCGCCGACGAGCTGGTCGTGCGCCGCACGGCGAAGGTCGGGATCGCGCTCCAGGTGCACGGGCCCAATCTCGGCCCCGTAGACGACAATCTCGCCGTGCGCGCGGCCCGCGCCGTGCTCGACGCCACGGGCAACCGCTTCGGCGTGGCGATCGAGCTGACCAAGCGCATTCCCGTCCGCGCGGGGCTGGGCGGCGGCTCGAGCGATGCCGCCGCCGCATTACACGCCGTCAACGCCCTGGCCGACGGCGCCGTGCCGCAGCCGGAGCTGCTCCATTTCGCCGCGCGGCTCGGCGCCGACGTGGCGTTCTTCGCGAGCGGCGCGCCCCTCGCGCTCGCCTGGGGTCGCGGCGAGCGGCTGTTTCGGCTCCCGCCCCTCCCTGTCGCGGCGGCCCTCGTCGCCGTGCCCCCGAGCGCGCTCGCCGTCCTCACCGCGGACGCGTACCGCTGGTGGGACGAGGCGCACGCAACCGCCGCGGACGCCTCGCGCGGCCCGGTGGTGCTCGATGCGCCCGCGTTCGCGAGCTGGGGCAGCGTGGGCCGACTGGGCGGCAATGATTTCGAAACGGTCGTGTTCGGCCGGCATCCGCCGATCCGCGCCCTGTTCGAGCGCCTGGCGGCAACGCACCCCTACTGGGTGCGGCTGTGCGGCTCGGGGAGCGCGGTCGCGGCGGTTTACGCGACCGAGCGACTGCGTGAAGATGCGGCACTGGTCCTGGGAGAGAAGCATCAGGCCTTGCTGCGGACGGCGACCCGCGCCTTGGCAGCGGCGCCGCCCGAGCCATATTAGAGGGAGAGAGAGGAGAATGGTGCACACATGAAGCCTTGGATCGCAGCCCTGGTGCTCAGCACCGCAGCCTGCACGACCGTCGCGCCCGTGAAGTCCCCCGTCTCGTTCATCGCGGCGACCGAGCCACAGCGAATCTGGATCACCCGCCAGGACGGGTCCGTCACGGAAATCGGCGTGCCCCGCATCGTGGGCGATACGCTCTTCGGATTTCGTGGCCTCAGCTTTCAGGAGATCCCGCTCAAGTCGATCACGCAGGTGCGCGCCCTGCAGAGCGCCCCCGCTCGAACCGTGGCCGTCGCGCTCACGCTCGGCCTGGTGGCCGGGGCGACCTACTGGAAGATGAACGCCAAGAGCACCTCGACGCCGTCGAACTGCACGGGGGGCGAAGAGGAAATTTGTTAGGCGCGGTCGCGCCCACGTCGCTGGCCCCTCGTCCAATGGCAGGACAGCGGACTTTGGACTCGGCCCCGTGCAAGCGGGGCCGTTGTTTCGTGCGTGAGCAGCGGCAAGAGCAGGAGGGAGCGGCAGGCGGGGGCAAGGAGTGACCGGCACGCCACGCCCTACGGCACGCTTCTTCTCTGAGCGAAGCTCAGCGGTGCTGCACCCGCCCAAGCACATATAACCCGCGCGGAGTTCCGGCTCCTCAAGGACGGCGCTAACGGCGCGGCTCGCTGCTCATTTCACGACGCCCCGTGGACCGGCGAAAAGATGCAGCGGAATCGACCGTCGCTGAGCTTCTTTCCAAGAACGTCAACTAGGAGGTAGCTCCCGTTCGATAGTCGAAGGAGACGCCGAAACGCGATCTCCCCCTTCTCGTAATCTGTCGCGAACCGGAGTTCCGCAACGTGGAACTCGTCGGGATGATACGTGTCACGTGCCGACATATGGAGCAGCTGATCCCGGCGCCAGCCCATGATCTGGCACGCCGCGTCGCTTGCCCATGCCACACGGCCAGCCTCGTCGAAAACCAAGACGCCCTTTTGGGGGTCCACCATACATCAAGGTACCCTCGTCACGCGTCGTGTTGTCGGCCGGCTCTAAATGGCTCCGGTAAGCTGGTCTACGTAAGTAGTCCCGGCACGGGCAATGTCTCGAACGAAGTGGTCAACCCACAATGGGATGTTTCGGCGAGCGTCTACGGGGCCGCGCACCCGGGGTGGAATGCGGAACTCTTGAACGTCATCGCTGGGGTGCCTTGGCATTGAATCGAGCAGATGTTGAGGGGCACGTTCGCTGGTGCAAAGGCGAGCGGTAGAGTATGCACCCGAATTAGAGGTGGCACCGTTTTGAGTTAAGACATGCGGCCCCGCGGGGGGGGCGGGTCGGGCAGAGCGAGCAGCTAGCATGTACTGTAGGCGGCGGCGCTAGCTGCACAATGGGCGGCGCCGCCCTCGCCTCATTCTGACGCTGGAAGAGCGGCACTCTCCGCACCATTCACGGCTGCCCAAAAGGCGTCGATTTCCTGCTGCATGCGCCTCGCCCACCAAAGTTCAGTCGCTAAGCGATTTGGCACAGTGACGGCAAAGTCTGAGCCTTCTGCATAGGATGAGCCCTCTGTAAGTTGAAGCGCTGTAACACCGCTGGCCCCTCGTCCAATGGCAGGACAGCGGACTTTGGATCCGCGAATGGTGGTTCGAATCCACCGGGGCCAATGCACACCTTCCACCGCGAGCGTCCGATGACCCTCCGCCTCTGCGCCGGCCTCGTCGCCTTCACCTTGCTGGGCTGCCACAAGATGGGGCGCGTCACATCTTCCCCCGTGGACTACATCCTCAGCAACCGGCCGCCGCTCGTGAGCGTCACGCTCAGCGACGGATCGAGCATCGAGATCGCCGGACCCCAAATCACCGGGGACACGCTGGTGGGCTTCATCCACGGCAAGTATTACGAGATGCCGCTCGCCGCGCTGACGGGAATGCGGGCGCGCCAGCCCGCTCCGGCACAAACCATCGCGGTGATCCTGGGGGTCGGGGCCTTGGTCTTCGGTGGGGCCGTCTTCGCCTACACGCACTCGGGCAGCCAGCCGCACTCCGAGTGTTTCTCGATCGAGGACGACGTCACCACCTGCTAGTGGGTCCCTCTCTCCACAGTCGTGGAGAGAGGGTCAGGCGGCGAGGCTGCTGGCCGTCACATCTGTGCCAGGTCGATGTGCAGTCCGATGTTGTACTGGTGCAGCACGATCGCGGTCTCGAAGCTCGTGATGGCCGTGAACCACAGCGTGCGGAACTTGCTCGGTAAGAGCCGCCCGATCGCGAGATTGCTCCCGAGAATCAGCAGATTGTACGTGTTCAACTGGCCCACGGACGGGCGGGTGCCGAGAATCGGGTTCATCTCGTCGAAGGTACCGCGGCGCGCCGCGTTCGCGGACAAGAGCCAGTCCGCCGTGATCGTGGCAGACGAAGCAATGGCGAGAATCGTGTGCTCGGCTTTCCACTGCCCCTTCGCCTGGGCGGCGGGAAACAGCATCAATGCGAGCAGGATTGTGACCGTCATCAACCGAGCTCTGCGACCAGTGACCATGGGTCCTCCGTCCGCTTCGTCTGCGCTCGCGGCGCGTTCTCTGGGAGTGTGACGGCCGCTTTCGACGCCCTCTCCGGAGAGCAATTCCGGTGCCATTTGGTACACCTGATCTCCCCAGTCGGCGCCGGGCGGGACCCGAGGCAACGCCGCGAGAGTTCCGCAGATTGCGAAATCTCGCTCATCATTGTAGCTGCCCAGCCACATCCCGCTGCACCGATTCATTCGGTCGTGCCCTCTTTTCATTCCCGGGGACAGGCTGAGCTCTTCGCGCGGAGGCACGCTTCGACTTGGCACGGCGCCCGGGGTTGAACGACCAGAGGACTCGTAGTTAAGATTTTGCGCCACGACTCACCTTACGGGCGATCTCATCCGCGCACCCATGTCGTTCCTCACTCTCGAAGGCGTTTCCAAGCGTTTCGGCGACGTGGTCGCGGTGGACCGGGTGTCCTTCGCGATCGACCGGGGCGAGGTCGTCGGTTTCCTCGGACCGAACGGTGCGGGCAAGTCCACCACCATGCGGATGATCACGCAATACCTCGAGCCGGACGTGGGGACGATCCGCCTGGACGGGGTGCCCATCGCGGACGCCGCGCGAGAATCGAAGCGCCGGATCGGCTACCTCGCCGAGAATAACCCCCTGTACGGGGACATGCTCGTCGCCGACTACCTCGACTTCATCGCCGACTTGCGGCAGCTGCCGCCGGCGACGCGCCGGACCCACCTGGACGAGGCGGTGAACTCGACGGGGATCGAGACGGTGTACTACCGACCGATCGGCGAACTGTCCAAAGGGTTTCGCCAGCGCGTGGGACTCGCGCAGGCGATCCTGCACCGGCCCGACCTGCTCGTGCTCGACGAGCCGACCGAGGGACTCGACCCCAACCAACGGGTCGAGATCCGGCGCGTGATCGCCGACGTGGGGAAAGACCGCACCGTGCTGCTCTCGACCCACATTCTCCCCGAGGTGCAGCAGAGCTGCTCCCGCCTCCTGATCATCAGTCGGGGAACGATCGTCGCCGATGGTCCGGTGGACCGCCTGGTCTCGGACGCCGAGGGGATGGTCCAGATCGCCGTGGAGGCGCGGGGCGAAGGCGTCGCCGCGGCTCTGGAACGCGTGCCGGGCGTCAGCGGCGTCGAGCCGATGCGGACCGCTCCCGACGGTCGGGTCGCGGTCCGGCTCACCGTGGGCCGTCACGCCGACGTGCGGCCCGCGATCTTCGAGCTGGCCAAGGCGAGCGGGTGGACGCTCTACGAGCTGCACCAGGAGACGGTCAACCTCGAGGACCTGTTCCGCCAGCTGACGACCCCCGAGGCTAAGGCATGAGGGCGATGTGGACGATCGCGCGCCGCGAGATCCGGGCGCTCTTCGACATGCCGACGGCGTATATCCTCCTCATCGTGTTCGTCGCCGTCAACGACTTCCTGTTCTTCCGGCAGGTCTCGCTCTACGGAGTCGCCACGCTCCGGCCGATGCTCGATCTGCTGCCGTGGCTGCTGCTGTTCCTCGTCCCCGCCGTCACCATGCGCGCCGTTGCCGAGGACACCCGCAGCGGGGTGATCGAAGTGGTCCTCGCGCAACCGATCACGGAATTCGAGCTGCTGCTCGGGAAGTACGCGGGCCAGGTGCTGTTCCTCTGGATCGCGCTCGCGCTGACCGTGGCGCTGCCGCTCGGCCTGGCGCTCGCCGCCCACCTGCAGTGGGGCGTCGTGATCGCGCAGTACGTGGGCGCGGCCCTGTTGATCGTGGGGCTCGCCGGCGTGGGGGTGTGGGCGTCGAGCATTACCCGCAATCAGATGACCGCGTTCATCGTGGCGGTCGCGGTGATGTTCGTGCTGATCCTGGTCGGGCTCGATCCGCTGCTCGTCGGCCTGCCGGCGCGGCTCGGCGCCATCGCCGGCGCGCTGGGGGTGCTGGCCCACTTCACGGGCATCGCCCGCGGCGTGATCGATCTCCGCGACGCGGTCTACTTCCTGAGCCTCGCCGCGGTCTTCCTCGTGCTCGCCTACTTCGCGCTCATGCGCCGCCGGCTCGCCCCGCGGGGCCCGGCGCTCGAGCGGCTCCGGGTCGGGACGGCGCTGCTCGTGGGCGGACTCGTGGTGCTGAACCTGTTCGGGCGGCACATCGGCGGCCGGGTGGACCTCACGCCGGGCAAGGCCTACACGCTCTCGCCCGCCACGCGCGAGATCCTCGGGCACCTGAACGACCTCGTCACGGTCAAGCTGTTCGCGTCGGCGACGCTGCCGCCCGAGGTCTCGTTTCTGAAGCGCGACGTGGACGACATGCTGCGCGACTACCGCACGGCGGCGCACGGCAAGCTGCGACTCGTGCTCCGAGACCCGTCTAGCGACACCGCCGCCGCGCGCGAAGCGCGAACGCTCGGCATCCCACCGGTGCAATTCAACGTCGTGGGGCGCTCTGAGCTGGAAGTAAAGGAAGGCTACCTCGGGATCGCGATCCAGTATGCCGAGGGAGCGAAGACCATCCCGTTCGTCCGGCAAGCCGGCGATCTCGAGTACCGCCTGACGTCGAACATTCGCGCACTCACCAGCAAGGACAAACCGGCCGTCGCGATCGCGGTCGCTTCGGATCCCTCGGCCACCGCGTCCGGACGGGCATTCAGCGCCATCCAGGAGCAGCTCACCCAGCAGTATGCCGTCCAGTCCATCCGCCTGCCCGGCGACTCGATCCTGCCGCGCGACTCCCGAGTCCTCATCATCGTCGGCACCCCCGACTCGGTGCCCCAGACCCTCCTCGCCCGCCTCCAGGCGTTTCTCGACTCGGGCGGCGGATTGCTGTTGATGGTGAACGGCATGGGTCTCTCGGCGCAGTCGCCGCTCGCCACCGCGCATGCGGTGCCCTGGAACACCCTGCTCCGCCCCTACGGCGTGGCGGTGCGGCAGGACATGGCGTACGACCTCGCCTCGAACGAGCAGGTGGCGATGCCGACGCAGTTCGGGCAGGTGCTCATGCCCTACCCGCTGTGGATCCGCGCCTTGAGCACGAGGGCCTCGCCCGTCAACGCCGAACTCGACGCGGTCTTCCTGCCGTGGCCCAGCACGATCGACACCACCCACGCGCCCCACGGCACGGTGACGCCGCTCTTCATGACCAGTCGTGCCGGCGGTGCGCGCGAGAACTCGATCCTCGTCAATCCGGCCCAGACCTTCAGCCGCGACAGCCTGACGCGCCGCCTCCTCGCCGTACAGATCAACCCCGCCGGCGGGGGCGCCAAAGGCCCGCGCGGTCGCCTCGTCGTCGTCGGCAGCGCCGACTTCGCAAGCGACCGCTACGCCCGGAACGGCCAGGACGCGGCGGTGTTCGTGCAGAACGCCGTGGACTGGCTCGCCCAGGACGAGGCGCTCATCGCGATCCGTTCGAAAGACCGCCGGCCCCCGCCGCTCGTCTACACGAGCGCCCTGACGCGTGACGGGGTGAAGTACGGCAACCTGATCGGCATTCCCGTCCTGCTCGCGCTCGGGGGCGCCGCCCGGCTGTGGCGGCGCCGGCGCCTCACGCGCCAGGTGTACCGGCCGCTCGCGCGCTCCCAGGCGGCATGAGCACCGCACAACTCAAGGCAATCGCGATCGGTGTCGCCCTGCTCGTGCTGGTATGGGGCGCGAGCGAGGTGGTATCGCGCCGGCCGGAGCGGGCCACCCCGGCGCTCCGTCTCCCGGCGCTCGCGGCGGCCGACGTGGACACGATCGCGATCGCGCACGGCGCGGACACGATCATGCTCGCAAAGCAGGCCGCCGGCTGGACCGTCAACGGGTTCGCGGCGGCGACGTCGGGAGTGAACGAGCTGTTCGACGCGCTGCACGACAGCACGACGCACGAGCTTGCGGCGCAGAACCCGTCCTCCTTCGCCCGAATGGGCGTGGACAGCGTCGCCGGCCGGGTGGTGCGGCTCGCCGGGCGGGGCAAGACGCTCGCCACGCTGATCGTCGGGGGGCACGGCCCCGAATTCGACGCGTTCTACGTCCGCTTCCCGGGCGACACGCACGTCTACCTGTGGCACGGCCGGCTCGCCACGCTGGTCGCCCGCGCGACGGACGATTGGCGGGATCGCGTGATCGCGGCGCTGCCGCCGGACAGCATCACCGAAATCGAGATCCAGCGCGCCGGGGCGCGCCTCCTCCTCCGGAAGCAGGGGACGAAGTGGACGCTCGCCGGCGGCGTCCCGGTCGATTCGGCCGCCGCGGCGCGCCTCGTGGGGAGCCTCCGCAGCGTCACCGCGGCGGGGTTCGCTACTCCGCGGCAGGCCGACTCGCTCCGCTCCGCCCGCCCGAGGCGGAGCGTCGTGGTCCGGGGGCCGGGGCAGCGGGAGCTGCTGGCGCTCGCCTTCGACTCGACGGCCGCGGGCTTCTGGGTACGGCGCGCGAACACCGTCTACCGGCTCGACGCCTGGCAGGTGGATCAGCTCACCCCGACCAAAGACACTTTCAATCCCGCGGCGCGGGCCAAGTAGCCGATCGTGGCGCCCGTGGCTTTCATGGCGTCCCCCGGCTACTTTCGATGGCTCTCATGGCAGATCTGACCCTCGCGCGGAGTCAGCTGTTGCTGCTCGCCGGGACGGCCAATCGGCCGCTCGCCGAGGAGATTGCTGAGCATTTGGGTCAGCCGTTGTGCGCGTTGACGATACGCCGCTTCGCCGACGGCGAGATCTTCGTCAAGATCGACGAGAACGTGCGGGGGCGGGACGTCTTCATCATCCAGCCGACGAACCCGCCGGCCGAGAATCTGATGGAGCTATTGCTCCTGATCGATGCGGCGCGCCGGGCGAGCGCCGCCCGGATCACGGCGGTCTTGCCCTACTTCGGGTACGCGCGCCAGGACCGGAAAGACCAGCCGCGCGTCGCCATCAGCGCGAAGCTGATCGCGAACCTGATCACGCACGCGGGGGCGGATCGCGTGCTGGGATTGGACTTCCACTCCCATCAGTTGCAGGGGTTCTTCGACATCCCGGTGGACCACCTGTACGCGGCGCCGGTCTTCGTGAACCACTACCGCCAGAAGCAATTGTACGACCCGGTGGTGGTGGCGCCGGACGTGGGATCGGCGAAGATGGCGCGGGGTTTCGCGAAGCGGCTGAACGCGTCGCTCGCGATCATCGACAAGCGGCAGCCCACCGCCAACGTCGCCGAAGTCGTCAACGTCGTGGGGGAAGTGGCCGACAAGGACTGCCTGATCCCCGACGACATGATCGATACCGGAGGCACGATCGCGGAGGCAGCCGCGGCACTCTCGCAGCTCGGCGCGCGCCGCATCTTCGCCTTCGCGTCGCATGCCCTGCTCTCGGGGCCCGCGGTCGAGCGCCTCCAGTCCTCGGGCATCGGTGAGGTCGCGGTGACGAATACGATCCGCATCCCCGAGGAGCGGCGGTTTCCGAAGCTCAAGGTGCTGTCGATCGCGGGGCTGATCGGCAAGGCCATCGGCTTCGAACACTCGAACCAATCGGTCAGCGCGCTGTTCGATTGATCGCTGACGACAGCTGAGGTAAGGATTATGGCACTCGTCGTTTCGCTCTCCGCAAGTCTGCGCACCACCAACGGCAAGGGCGCTGCCCGCCAGGCCCGGTTCCGCGGTCAGGTCCCCGCCGTGATCTACGGCCACGGGCGTGAGACCCAGTCGCTCGCGGTCGAGGCGAAGGCGCTTGAAAAGGCGCTCACCGGGATCGTCCCCGAGAGCACCATCATCGAGCTCGCGGTGGACGGCCGGCAGACCAAGGCGCTGATCCGCGAAATCCAGCGGCACCCGACCCGCCCCGACATCATCCACGTGGACTTCTACGAGATCCACGCGGAGGAGAAGGTGACGCTCAAAGTGCCGGTGCGCCTCATCGGCGCCCCGGACGGCGTGCGCAACGCCGGCGGCGTGCTCGATCAGGTGAACCGCGAAGTCGAGATCGAGGTGCTGCCGGAGAACATCCCCGACCGCGTGGAGCTCGACGTCACGGCGCTGAGAATCGGCGACTCGCTGCACGTGCGGGACCTCGTGATCCCGAACGCGACGATCCTGACGCACAGCGACCTGACGATCGCCACGGTCCTGGCGCCCCGAGCGGAAGAGGTGGCGGCGCCGACACCTGAGGCGGTGGCGGAAACCGCTGAGCCGGAGCTGATCCGCAAGGTCCGCGAAGAGGAGGGCGAGGGCGAGGCGGGTGCCGAAGCAAAGGCCGAAGGGAAGCCCGAAGCCAAGGGAAAATCCGAAAAGGCCGACAAGGCCGAGAAGCCCAAGGGCGGCAAAGAGAGCTGACGCTTGCGCGCCGTGGTCGGCCTCGGGAACCCGGGTCCCGAGTACGCGGCGACGCGGCACAATGCGGGCTTCTGGCTGGCCGATGCGTTGGTGGCGGCATGGGCCCTTCCGCCGTTCCGGCGGGCCGAGCGGGCCCGGGGCACCGAGGGCGTCGTGGACACCGTTCCCGTCCGGGTCCTCAAGCCCTCGACCTACATGAACCACAGCGGCGCGGCGCTCGCGTCGCTGCGCGCTGATCCCGCCTTCGATCCAGCAAGAGATCTCCTCATCCTGGTCGATGAATTCCGCATCCCCTGCGGCACGTTCCGGCTGCGCGCCGAGGGCACCGCGGGCGGGCACAATGGCCTGAAGAGCGTCGAGGCCGCGCTGCAAACGCAGCAGTACGCGCGGTTACGCATCGGGGTCGGCCCGCTCCCCGAAGGCGTGACCGACTGGGCGGAGTACGTCCTCGCGCCCTTCTCTCCCGACCAGGTCGAGCTGGTCGAAGCCGCGATCCCGCAGATGGTCGAAACCGTCGGTCGGTGGTTGCGCGAAGGCGTGCGCTGACATGCTGCGGCTCGGGATCGTCGGCCTGCCGAACGTCGGCAAATCCACGCTGTTCAACGCGCTCACATCCTCGAAGGCCGCGGCCGCCGAGAATTACCCGTTCTGCACGGTCGAACCCAACGTCGGCGTGGTCGAGGTGCCCGACCCGCGTCTCGACCGCCTGGTGGAGATCGTGCATCCCAAGCGGCGGGTGCCCGCGGTCGTGGAATTCGTGGACATCGCCGGTCTAGTGCGCGGCGCGTCCCAGGGCGAGGGTCTGGGCAATCAATTCCTCGCGCACATCCGCGAAGTGGACGCGATCGTCCACGTCATCCGTTGTTTCGACGATCCCGACGTGGTGCACGTGATGGGCCCCGTGGATCCCGTGCGCGATCATGACGTCATTACGAGCGAGCTCGCGCTTGCCGATCTGGCCGTGGTGGAGCGGCGTCTCGAGAAGACGCGAAAAACCGCCCGGGCGGGCGACAAGGAGGCGCAGGCGGAGCTCATCGTGCTCGAGCGGGTCGTCAGCGAGCTCAACGCCGGGCGCGGCGCGCGCGAGGCGGGGGAGGGCGACGACGCGATCCGCCTGCTCCGGCTCCTGGGGCTGCTCACGGCGAAGCCGATTCTCTACGCCGCGAACGTCAACGAAGACGACCTGGCGTCGGGCGGGGGACGGTGGCTCGCTCAGCTCCAGGCGGCGGTCCAAACGCACCACGAGGAGGCGGGGATCGTCGCCTTCTCCGCCAAGTTCGAGGCCGAGCTCGCCGACCTGTCGGGCGAGGAGCGCAAGGAATATCTCGCCGCGGCCGGAGCCACCGAGCCCGGGCTCGATCGCCTGATCCACGCCGGGTACGGGCTCCTCGGCCTACAGACGTTCTTCACGGTCGGCGAAACCGAAGTGCGCGCGTGGACCATGCACCGGGGCGGGACGGCGTTCGATGCGGCGGGCGAGATCCACTCCGACTTCCAGCGCGGCTTCATCCGCGCCGAGACGGTGGGGTACGACGAATTCGTGAACGTGGGCTCCTACAAGACGGCGCGCGAGCGGGGCCTGGTGCGGTCGGAAGGGCGGGACTATGTCGTGCAGGACGGAGACATTCTGCTGTTCCGATTCAACGTCTAAGGCGAAACGCAGCCGCTCGGACCCTTCCCCGCCCTGAGGTTGCCGCCTATCTTTCGCCCCACAGAATCCCCTACTCGGCGCACCACCTGCGCCGGGTCGCCTACGACCAAAGGGAGGTGGCATGACCCGTCGTTACGAGACGGTTTATATCTTCGACGGCAGTCTTGAAGAACCTGCCATCAACGAAAAGCTCGAGCGGTTCCACGCCCTCGTCACGAAGGAGGGCAAGGGGACGCTGACGAACATCGCCCACTGGGGAAAGCGCACCCTGGCGTACCCGATCAAGAAGCGGGACAACGGCTACTACGTGGTGGCGCAGTTCGAGGCCACCGGCGATCTCCTCCCCGAGTACGAGCGCGCGGTCAAACTGGACGAAAGCGTGCTGCGCTATCTCACCGTCGTGAACGAGGGCGAGCCCGTGAAGCCTGTGCCCGCGCCCGCCATCGTGACGGACGAGGAAGAGATTGAGGAGGAAGAGGTATGAGACGGCCCTCGAAGACTTGTCCGGTGTGCGAGTCCGGGGCGCGCGTCCTGGATTACAAGGACGACCGCACCTTGGGCCGCTTTCTCACCGAACGCGGCAAGATCCTGCCGAGCCGGCTCTCCGGGATGTGCGCACGGCATCAGCGCCAGCTCGCGACCGCGATCAAGCGCGCGCGCCAGCTCGCGCTGCTCCCCTACATCAAGCGCTACGGCTGATCCTCATGGAAATCATCCTGCGGGAAGACGTGCAGCATGTGGGCAAGGCGGGCGAGGTGGTCAAGGTGAAGGACGGCTACGCTCGCAACTACCTGCTCCCGAAGGGCCTCGCGTACGCGGCGACCGAGGCGAACAAGAAGCGCATCACGTTCGAGTCGGAACGGCTCGCGCGGCAGCGCGTCGCCGAGCGGACAGCGGCCGAAGGGGAAGCCGGCCACCTCGCCGGCGTCCGGCTCACGTTCACGGTCAAGGTCGGCGAGGAGAACAAGCTGTATGGATCGGTGACGGCGAGCGACATCCAGCGCCGGCTCGAGGAGCAAGGGCTGCACGTCGACAAGCGCAAGATCGACCTGGCGGAGCCTATCCGCGACCTGGGCGAGTTCACGGTGGGGATCAAGATCCATCCCGACGTCCGGCCCGAGATCATCGTGACCGTGGTCAAGGAATAGCGGTTTCCCCTCACGCAGACGGAACAAAGCGACGACCGCTCGGCTATGAATAGCACGGGAAAAGGCCGGACTCCCCGTGCCAGACGGGCGCGCCCTCCGGAGTCGCTACGACTCGTGCTGGAGGCGCTTGCTGACCGTAAGGCGGTCGATCCGGTGGTGCTCGATCTCCGAGGTCTGACTGCAGCCACTGATTACTTCGTCATCGTCTCCGGCACGTCCGACGCGCATGTGCGGGGCATGGCCGACCACTTGATGACCACGCTCGGCCCCACCGGCGTCCGGCCGCATCACGTCGAAGGGCTCCCGCAAGGACGCTGGGTGCTACTCGATTATGTAGATTTTGTCGTGCACGTCTTCCATCCCGAGCTGCGCGAGTTCTACCAGCTCGAGCGGTTGTGGGGCGATGCCCCGCCGGTGCTGACCGCCTCCAAGAGCGGTCCGAAAGGATGATAGCCATGCGACGCTTGAGTGTACTGGCCGGGGTGCTCCTGCTGTGCGCCCTGCGACCGGCATTCGCCCAGTACTTCGGACAGAACAAGGTCCAGTACCGGACGTTCAACTTCGAAATCATCCGGACCGAGCACTTCGAGGTCTACTTCTACGAGCGCGAGCGGGCGGCGGCGCTGGACGCGGCCCGGATGGCGGAGCGCGGCTACGCGCGGCTGTCCCGCATCCTGCATCACCAGTTCCAGGCGCGGAAGCCGATCATCCTGTACGCGTCGGCGACCGACTTCCAGCAGACGAACGCCATCCAGGGCGATCTGAGCGAAGCGACGGGGGGCGTCACCGAGCCGTTCAAGCACCGCATGGTGCTCCCCTTCACCGGCTCCTACGCCGAGCTGGAGCACGTGCTCCAGCACGAGATGGTGCACCAGTTCCAGTTCGACGTCTACAGCCGCGGCCAGATCGGAGGCGGGCTCCAAACGCTGAGCAACGTCGCGCCCCCGTTGTGGTTCATGGAGGGAATGGCGGAATACCTCTCCCTCGGGCCCATCGACGCGCTGACGGCTATGTGGCTGCGGGATGCGGCGCTCGAAGGCAACCTGCCGACCATCGAGCAGCTCACCTTCGACCCGCGCGTGTTCCCCTATCACTTCGGCCACGCCTTGTGGGCCTACGTCGGCGAGCGGTGGGGTGACGAGGTCATCGGCGAAATCCTGCAAGCGTCGGTCACCTCGGGCATCGAGGGCGCGTTCAAACGGGCCCTGGGTCGCTCGCTCGAGGAGCTATCGGAGGATTGGCGGGACGCGGTGCAGACGACGTTCCTGCCGCAGCTGGCCGACCACTACCGCGCCCGCCGCATCGCCAAGCCGGTTCTTACCCAGCAACGCTCCGGGGGCACGTTCCACCTCGCGCCCGCCCTCTCGCCCGACGGGCGCGACATCGCGTTCCTGAGCGAGGGCAACTCGTTCTTCGTGGACCTCTACCTGGCCGACGCGGAATCGGGGCGGGTCAAGCAGCGCCTCGTCAAGTCGACCATCAATACGAACTACGAGAGCCTGCGCTTCATCAATTCCGCCGGCTCGTTCTCGCCGGACGGGCGGTTCTTCGCGATCGCCGTGAAGCACAAGGAGCGGGACGATCTCGTCATCATCGACGTCAAGCGGCGCCGGGAGGAGCGGCGCATCCCCATCACGCTGAACGGCGCAACGAGTCCCTCATGGTCACCGGACGGGAAGCAGATCGTCTTCACCGGGTACGACGGCGGAATCTCCGACCTCTTCATCGTGAACAGCGACGGCACCGACCTGCGGCGGCTCACGAACGACCGCTACGCCGACCTCAGCCCGACCTGGTCGCCGGACGGCAAGACGATCGCGTTCACGACCGATCGCGGCGCCGCCACGGACTTCGCCACGCTACGGTTCGGCAACATGCGGGTGGCCCTGTACCACATCGACTCCGGGACGATCGAGCTGCTGGAGCACATGGACCACGGGAAGAACATCAACCCGGTGTGGGCGCCCGATGGCAAGTCCCTGGTGTTCGTGTCGGATCGCACCGGGATCAGCAACCTGTTCATGTACGACTTTACGGACCGCAACCTCTACCAACTGAGCGACGTGTACACCGGGGTCTCCGGCATCACGCCCCTGTCGCCCTGTCTGTCGTGGGCCCATAAAGCCGACCGCCTCGCGTTCGCCTTCTACGAGAACGGCGAATTCAACGTGTACGCCCTGGACAACCCGCGGTCGCTGCGGCGGCAGCCGTATCACGAGCCCGCCAAGTCGCCGACGATGTCGTTGCTCGCGGTCGCACCCCGCGACACGGCGCCGGCCACCCCGCTCGCCGCCATGGGTCGCCAGGCGCGCGACTCGACCGGGGCCGCCGCGGCGGCCGCCGTCGCGGCCGAGCAGCCCCACCAGGAGACGTCGATCTACCGCTCGCCCACCGGGCTTCGCTCCTCCGCCGCGAATCCGCCGGCCGCGGATTCCGCCGCCCCGACCGCGCTCTCGGTGCGCACGCTGCTCGATTCGGCGAACCTCGCGCTCCCGGACACCGCCGAGTTCACGATCCATCAGTACCACACACGCTTCACGACCGACTTCGTGGCCCGGCCGACGGTCGGATACCAGCGGGACAACTTCGGCCGCGGCATCTTCGGCGGGACGGCGATCTCGCTCTCCGACATGCTCGGCGATCGCACAGTCCAGATCGGCGGCTCCCTCAACGGGCGGATAAGCGAGGCGCAGGTGTCCGGCGTCTATATCAATCAGAGCCACCGGATGAACTGGGCGGCCGGGTTCTCGCAGGACCCGTTCTATTTCTACGTGCCGAGCACGCTCGGGGTGGTCTCGAGCCCGGGCTCGACCAACAATCAAGCCATCGTGCTCACGACGCGCGTGCGCCGGCTCGTGGTGCGCGACGTGTTCACGACCGGGTTCTATCCGTTCAGCCGATTCGACCGCGCCGAGGTGTCGCTGCACTTCGTGAGCATCGCCGACGCCACGCTCCAGCAGTCCGCCGTTTACGACCCGAACGGCTCGTTCCTCGGCGTGAACAACCTGGCAACGACGGACGCGCCATCGGTCGCGTATGTCGCGCCGACGTTCGCGCTCGTGCACGACAACGCGTTGTTCGCGTTCGTGGGACCGTTCTCAGGCTCCCGCTATCGGCTGCAAATCGCTCCCGCGGTCGGCGGATGGAGGTTCACCGGCGGACTCGCCGACCTGCGGCGATACTTCTTCGTGCGCCCGTTCACCCTCGCCTTTCGCGGCCTCTTCTTCGGCCGGGTCGGCCGCGACGCCGGGGAGTTCCCGGTCTTCTTGGGTAACCCCGACATCGTGCGGGGCTACACGGCCAACTCGTTGATCAATCACGAGTGCGTCGCCCAGGTCACCAACTTCGGCGCGCTGGGCGGCGCCATCGGAAGCGGCACTACCGGGTGCCACGCGCTCGACCAGCTCATCGGATCCCGCATCGCGGTCGCCAACGTGGAGTTCCGCTTCCCGCTAACGCGCACCCTGACGCTCGGCTTCCTGCCGATCGGCTTCCCGCCGATCGAGGGCGCGATCTTCTACGACGCGGGCGTGGCGTGGCAGAACGGCTCTCGGCTCGAGTGGGACGCGAGTCGCTGCGGGCAGGCGACGAACTGCCGATCGATGCTGCGTAGCTGGGGTGGGTCGATTCGCGCCAACATGTTCGGGCTCGTCATCCTGCGGCTCGACTACACCAAGCCGCTGAACCGTAGCTATAACCACCCGTACTGGACGCTCAGCATCGGGCCGACGTTCTAACTCCATCTGGGGAAAACACTTGCCTGGGCCTCGCCGGTTGCCTATCTTGTCCGGCGAGGCCATTTGCCCACGCGTCACTGGACACTCCTCGTAGGTAGCCTGGCGCTATGGAGCTGCCGATCACAGGCGCCGGCAGTGCAATCTTCGCAAGCCAAGTCCCCACAATCGGTTAGCACGAAGGCGCCCCGTGGCGTTCGGGCGCCCGCGATCGCCTTGCGCCTCCCTCGCAAGGGGGGCGAAGTCCGGGCGTACTGGCTCCCCGGCCTCGTGGAGATCCCCGACGCAGTCCGGGCTCGCGTCCCCGCAGTGGCTCGGGTGGTGGGCCTCGACCCTGAGTCCGAACTCCTATTCCTCACGACGAGCAAGGGCGAGCTGTTGTCGGTCGACTTGGAGACGAGTCGGGTCGACACGGCGGCGACCAACGTGCTGATCGCCGTCTTGGGGCCGGACCAGACTCTCTTCGCCGTGGACGGCAAACACCGCGTCATCTCGGTGGCGCGCCGCGTGCGGCTCGCGTGGCCTCAGCCCCTGGCTGCCGTGCCCCACGACCTCTTCGGTGGACCCGATCAACGGCTGGTAGCGGTGATGCCCGCCGACTCGGCCCATCCGTCCTCCTTGCCCTTGGTCATCGTCGCGGCCGATCAGCCTCCCGCTACGCGCGTGATGCCGTTCGCGGGCGACGTCGCCGCGACGCGGTGGGGCGACCTCGTGACCGTCGCGAGTGACAGCGGCGTGCTGCTCTTCGATCCCATGGGGCGCCGCGAGCCGGCGTTCATCCCGCTCGCCGATCACCCGCGTGGGCTCGCGTTTTCTCCCTCCGGCCATCGTGTCTACGTGGCGCGCCGCACCGGCGCCGGGCTCGCCGTCATCGATCGGTACGAGCGAGCGGAGATCGATGGCGTGGCCCTGCCGACGCCCGTGACCACGGTGCGCATCGACCCCTTGGGGCGCTGGCTGCTCGCGCGACCCTCGGTCGGCGATTCGGTCTGGGTTGTCGATCTCCCCACGCGGCGCATGGTGGGGAGCGTTGCGACGACGTGGAATGCGGACCTTCCCGCCATCGCACCCGACGGCTCGCTGCTGGTCGGCCAGGGAGACGACGTCGTGGCGCTACGCCCGGATTCCACGAAGGAGACCGGGCGCGTCGCGGGCGGCAACGCCGACCTGTGGCTGTTCACGAGCTGGCGACCCCGAAGCAGCTACCGGATCGGTCCCGGAGCCGACTCCAGCGCGGCAATCGCCGCCGGCGGCGGCGATTCCGCCGCCGGGCCGCTGTACGTCCAGGTATCCATCTCGCAAAACGAGACCTGGTCGACCGAGATGGCCCAGCAGCTTTCTCGTGCCGGGCTGGCCGCCCGGGTCCTGCCTCCCCGGGCCCCGGACGACGGGTACCGGGTGGTCATCGGTCCCTACCCCACGCGCGCGCAAGCCGAAATCATCGGACGCAAACTCGGCCGCCCGTTCTGGATCTACCAGCCGCCATGACGCCGCGCGCCCTGCCCCGGTCCCGGCTCGCGAATCTCATTCCCGCGCTACTCGACTCGAAGGCGTTGGTCGCGGTCGTGCCCGCGTCGTCCGACAGCCGCTGGGCCGCTGAGGCGGCCTGGGATGTCGCGCGCGCCGCGGGGCGGAGCGGCCGGCGCGTGGCCCTCGTGGACCTCGTGCTCGAGCAGCCGTCTCTGCACGAAGTCGTCGGGCTCGAGCCGAGCGCGGGGATCGTGGATGCCTTCGAGCTCGGCGTGTCGCTGGAGCAGGCGGCGCACGACGTAGACGGCGTGTTCTTCATCGGTTCCGGCGCCCCGACGGCGGAGCCCGACGCCCTGTTCGGGCACGAGCGCTGGAAGAAGCTGCAGCGCGGGTTCCAGGCCGAAGGCGCGCTCCTGTTGCTATTCCTCTCCGTCACCGATCTGGGCCGGTTGGCGGCGGTGCCGGATGGGGTCCTCGTTTTGTCGCCCGACGGGTTGGAGCCGGGCCCCGGCGGACCCGCCGGCATCGCCGCGGCACTGGAGCGCGGGGCACCCCTGCTCGGCGTCGTGCGCGAGCGCTGGACGCCGGCGCCTACCCGCGCCGTGACGGACCGGGTCGTCTCGAGCCGAGGCCGGCGCGTGGTGGCCCGCCTGCTCGCCGTTACGGCGCTGCTCGTGGCGGGCGCCGCCGGCGGGTGGCAGTTGCTCGCGAAGGATGCCGTGGGGAATCGCGCGACGCCCGTCCCCGCCCGCCGCGCCGATCCGCCGCGTCCCGTGGCCGGTCCACCAGTCCGCACCGATACCGTGGCCTGGACGATCCAGGTCGCCGCGTTCGGGGCGCTCCCGGCCGCGCTCGACCTCTCCCACCGCCTCGCGACGAACGGACCGCCCACGTTCGTCACCCCCGTGCCTTCGGGACCGGGCACGATCTGGTATCGGGTGCTCGCCGGCTTCTACCCCACGCGCGATGCGGCCGCGGCCGCGCGCAACGCGCTATGGGAGCGGGGCGCGATCGCCCGGGGCGAAGGCGACCTGCTGCTCGCGCCTTACTCTCTCGCGCTCGCCCCGACGACTGATGTCGAAGGACTGCGCGCACTCGGAGTCCCGGCCGTCCGGTTGCCCGCGGACGGCCGCATGCTGGTGGGGGCCTTCGAGTCCCCCGAACAGGCGACGCTCGCCGAGACGCGGCTCCACCGCGCCGGCGTACGCACGACCCTCGTCACCCGGACGGAGACCACACCATGAGATTGAGCCGGCTCGAGTTGTCGGGGTTCAAGTCCTTCGCGGGGGCGGTGGAGTTGCCGTTCGACGGCGGCGTCACGGCGATCGTGGGACCGAACGGCTGCGGCAAGTCGAACATCTCGGACGCGGTGCGCTGGGTATTGGGCGAGCAATCGCCGCGGTTGCTGCGCGGCGGGAAGATGGAGGACGTCATTTTCCAGGGCTCGACGGGGCGCCGCCCGGTCAACGTTTCCGAGGTCTCTCTCGTCTTCGACAACTCGGACGGCTCGCTGCCGATCGCCTACCAGGAAGTGGTCGTCAGTCGCCGCCTGTCGCGGTCCGGCCAGAGCGACTACTTCCTCAACCGCGCGCCGGTCCGGCTGCGGGACATCCAGGACCTGTTACGCGGCACCGGGCTCGGGGCCGACGCGGCGGTCGTCATGGAAGCGAAGATGATCGACGCCCTGCTCTCCGAGAAGGCCGAAGAGCGGCGCTCGCTGTTCGAGGAGGCCGCGGGAATCGGCCTGTACCGCGACCGTAGGCGGAGCACCGAGCGCCGGCTGGAAGAGACGAGCGGCGACCTCGCGCGCCTGGAAGATCTGATCGCCGAGATCCAGACGCAGGTCCGCAGCCTGGCGCGACAGCGGGGCAAGGCCGAGCGACACGGCAAGATGATCGAGGAGCGTTTCGGAATCGCGCTGACGCTGGTGCGCCGCGAGATCGAGGACTTCGACCTGGCCTTGGGCGCGCTTGGCGTGCGGGTGACCGAGCTCGAGGGCACGGTGCCCGCGGCCCGCGGCGGCCTCGTGGACGCGGAGCGGCTGCGCGAAGGGCGCGCCCAGGCGCGGCACAGCGCGGAGGCGCAGCGCACCGAGATCGAGCGACGGCTCGCCGATGCGAAGCTCGAGATCGGGCGGCTCGAAGGCGACCTCGCGCTCGCCGCCGAGCGGCTGCACAACGCCGGCCAGCGCCGCGCCAAGGCGGGACAGGATCGGACCCAGGCGGAGTTGCGGGCCGGACACGCCGAGCGTGAGCGGGACGCCGCCCTCGCCGAGCGGTCCGCGGGCGAGGCAGACGCGGGAGGTGTTCAGGGCGAGCTGGACCGCCGGGCGGCGGCAGAGCAGGACGTGCGCGAGCGGCTCACCGGACAGCGGGCCAGCGTGCGCACGCTCGAGGAAGACCTCCAGACCCGCGCGGAAACCCGCCACGCGCTCGAAGGGGAGCGCACCGCCCTGGAGCGGGAGCGCGCCGAGATGAAACAGCAATGGGGCGTGGCGGCGACCGACCGCGCCAGCCGCGAGGCGTCAGAGCGGGCCGCTGTTCTCGAAGCCGGCTCGACAGCGGAGCGGGCGGCGGCCCAGGCCCGCGTCGCGGTCGAGACCGCCGAAGCGGTGGAGCGGGCCCGCCACCGCGTCGCGGCCGCGCAAGAGCGCGAGGCGCGCGGGCGCGCGGTGCGGCGCCAGATGGAGGAGGCGCTGGCGCAGGTCACCGCCCGGCGCGACGCCTTGGCGGAGCTCGACCGCGAGCGGGTCGGTCTCGCCCCCGCGGCACAGGCGCTGCTCCGGGACAAGGCGCAGTTCGAGGACGCGGTGCTCGGACCGCTCGCCGACTTTGTGCGCACGAACCGCGGCGATGCGGAGCTGGCCGAGCGACTGCTCGGCGAATGGATCCACGCGGTGCTGGTGCGAGATCCAGCGGCGGCGAACGACATCCGCGCCTGGCACGCGCGGGCGCAGCCCGGTCCCCTGCTCCTCCTGCCCTGCAGCCCCGGTCCCCGGCTCGGCGCCGACGGCCATCCGCTCAAAGACGAGCTGCGCGTCGAGGGACCGGCCGTCGCCTGGGTGCGGGCGCTCCTCGCCGGGCACGAGGTGCTGGACGACGGCCGCAATCTGCGGCGCGCCAACGGGGCGATCTTCCTCGCCGGCGGGAGCGCCGCAAGCGCGGGTGGACCGTTGCTGCGGCGCGCCGAGCTCGAGGACCTGGACCGGGAGGTTCGCGAAGGCGAAGCGGCGCGCGCCCGGGCGACCGAGGAGCTGGAACAGGCGCTCGCGGAGCTCGCCGCCGCGGAGGCCGCGTTCGCCACGGCCGCGAGTACCGCGGAGCGCGCGCGGCAGATCGCGCTCGAGGCGGGAGCGCACCAGAGCGACGCGGCCCGGGCCGCAGCGCACGCCCGGCGCGAGGCGATCGATGCCGTGGCTCATGTGGAGCGCCTCGCGGTTCGGCTGGCTGAAATCGAGCGGCGCCTGGCGGCGGTGCAGGCGGATCTCGAGCAGAGCGAGCTCGACCGGGTGCGATTGGACGAGCGCCTCGGCGGCGAGCGCGCGCGGTTGACCGAGCTCGAAGCGGCGCAGGAGGCGGCCCGCGAGGAGCGGGTGCGCTGGCAGGTGGAGGCCGCCCAGGTGGAGGCACGCCGCGTCGCCGCCGCCGACCGCGCCGCCCGCGCCGGCGCCGAGGCAGACGCTGCGCGCCACCAGGCCGGCGATCTCGCGCGCGAGATCGCCGCGATCGAACAGGACTCCGCCGCGCTCGCCGCACAGCAGGCGGAGTGGGAAGACGCACTCCAAGAGCGGCGCCAAGCGCTCACCACCCTCGAGACGGCGGCCGGGGCCGCCGAGACCCGGGTGCGCGAGGCGGACGAGGCGCTGACCGCCGCTGAAGCGCGCGTCGAGGACGCCCGGACCTCGCTCGATACACTGGGTCAAGAAGCACACCGGCTCGAGCTCGAGCGCTCCGAGATCCTCGGCCAGAAGCAGGCATTGGCCGCCCGAGTCGAAGCCGAGTGGCGCAAGCCGCTGGAGCGGCTCCTGGCGGAAGCGCCGGAGGTGCCGGGAGAGGTCGAATGGCTGCGACAGGAGAACGAGCGCCTCCGGGCGGCGATCGACGCTGTGGGGCCCGTCAACGCCCTGGCGGTGGAGGAGCATGGCGAGGAAATGAAGCGACTCGAGTTTCTCATGACGCAGCGAGACGACCTGCTCGCGGCGCGGAACTCCCTCCAGCAGGCGGCGCGCGAGATCGATCAGACTGCCAAGGCGCTGTTCCTCGAATCGTTTTCGAAGGTGCGCGAGAACTTCCGCGGCGTGTTCCAGACGCTGTTCGGCGGGGGTGAATGCGACGTCCGGCTCTCGAACGAGGACGACCCGCTCGAGAGCGACATCGAGATCAACGCCGCGCCGCGCGGGAAGCGCACGCAGCGCATCCACCTGCTCTCCTCCGGGGAGCGCACCCTCGTCGCCGTGTCGCTCCTGTTCGCGATCTTCCTCGCGAAGCCGAGCCCGTTCTGCCTGCTCGACGAGGTCGATGCGCCGCTCGACGACGCCAATGTGGGCCGCTACGTGCGGCTGCTCGCCGAGTTCAAGGACCAGACGCAGTTCATCGTCATCACGCACAACCCGCGAACGATGCAGGCGGCCGACGCCGTGTACGGCGTGACGATGCAGGAACCCGGTGTCTCCACGATCGTCGGCGTCCGGTTGAACGAACCCGAGCTCGTCTGAGCGCCGCGACCCATATGGACCTCGTCACCGTCGGTACCGGCACGGTCGCGCCGTCGGCGCACCGCACCGCTCCGTGCCATTGGGTGAGCCGCGGAGATCTGTGCATCCTACTGGACTGCGGGGCGGGAACGCTGCACCGCCTGGCCCAGTTCGGGCTACCGTGGCACCAGGTCACGCACGTCGTTCTGACGCACTTTCATCCCGACCATTTCGGCGAGCTGCCGATGCTCGTGTTCGCGCTGCGGCACGCGACCGAAAAACCGCGCACCGAGCCGCTCGTGATCCTCGGACCCGCCGGGACCGTGCGCCTCATGAAGGCGCTGGGCCAGGGCTACGGGCCATGGCTGCTCGATCCCGGCTTTCCGATCGGCATCCTCGATGTGCGCGACCACGAGCCATTTCCCCTGAATGCCGAGGTGAGCCTCGAGACCTGCCGGGTGCCGCATACCCCGGAAAGCGTCGCCGTCGGCCTGACGGCCCCCGAGGGGCGTCTCGTGTATACAGGAGATACGGGACCGAGCGAGGAGCTGGCGCGTTGGGCGGACGGGTGCAGTCTCCTGCTCGCCGAATGCTCGCTGCCGGAAGCGCTGGCGGTGGACATTCACCTGACGCCGCAGCAGGCGGGCGAGCTCGCCCGCGCCGCGCACGCCCGGCAGCTCGTGTTGACGCACTTCTATCCGCCGGTCGAGACTTCCGACCCGGCCCGCGGCGCGGGTGAGCGGTTCAAGGGCCCGATTTCGGTCGCCAAGGACGGCGACCGGTTCACGATTGGAGGAGCAGCGGCGTGTTGATCGTCATGCGCCACGGCGCAACCGAGCAGGAAATCCAGCGCGTCGTCGCGTTGATCCGGGACCTGGGGTACGAGGCGCGCCCCATGCCGGGTGCGCAGCGCACCGCCGTCGGATTGGTCGGCAACGACGGTCGGGTGGACGCGTCGCGCCTCGAAGGGCTGCCGGGCGTGCAGGAAGTCATTCAGGTCACCCGCCCTTACAAACAGGTCAGTCGTGAATGGCAGCCGGAGCCGACCATCGTGCGATTGCCGGGCGGCGTCTCGATCGGCGGCACCGAGATCGCCATCATCGCAGGCCCGTGCTCCGTGGAGAGCGAGGCCCAGATCCTCGAGTCCGCCCGCCAAGTGAAGGACGCCGGCGCGACGATTCTGCGCGGGGGCGCATGGAAGCCCCGCAGCTCTCCCTACTCATTCCAGGGACTCGGGAAACCGGCGCTGAAGCTGCTCGCCAAGGCGCGGGCCGAAACGGGGCTGCTGATCTGCACCGAGGCGATGGACCCCGAAAGCGTGGGGCCGATCGCCGAGGTGGCGGACATCATTCAGATCGGCGCCCGCAACATGCAGAATTTTTCGCTGCTCAAGGCGGCGGGCCGGGCGAAGAGGGCGGTGCTTCTGAAGCGCGGCCTCTCAGCAACCATCGAGGAGCTGCTACTCTCGGCGGAATACCTGCTCGCCGAGGGGAATCACGACGTCATCCTGTGCGAGCGCGGGGTGCGCGGGTTCGATACCGCCACCCGCAACCTGTTCGACATCACCGCCATTCCGGTCGTGCACCAGCTCTCGCACCTGCCCATCATCGCGGACCCCTCGCACGGCACTGGCCTGCGCGACAAAGTAATCCCCATGGCTCGGGCGGCGGTCGCGGCAGGCGCCGACGGCATCATGGTGGAGGTCCATCCCCACCCTGAGATGGCGCTCTCGGACGGCGCACAGTCGCTCTTTCCCGAGCAATTCACGCAATTGATGCGCGAGCTGCGGGCGATCGCCGAAGTGATCGGCCGCCGCGTGGCGGAGCCTGCTTCGGTGGGAGCGTGAAAAAGAGCGGTCGGGCGGTCTGGCGGTCGAGCGGTCGGAGCGCGGCGCTGGTGGCGGTCTTATTGGCCGCCCCGGACCCCGGCCCGATCCTCGATGCGGCGAGCGCCGCCTTCGAGCGCACCGGGACCTTGAGCGCGGACTTTGTCCAGGTGATTACCAACCCGCTCATCGGTGAGCCTGACACGACGCGCGGCAAGCTCTACCAGCGGCGACCCAACTTTTTCGAGATGCGGTTCACCACACCGAAAAACGACCGCATCGTGGCCGACGGGCGCTATCTCTGGCTCTACACGCCCAGCACCACACCAGGCCAGGTGATCCGCACGCCGATCCCCGCGACCGGCACCACCGGCCCGAACCTGATCGGGCAGTTCGTCGACCACGCGCGCGAACGTTACAACGCCCGCTACGTGCGCACCGACACCCTGCCGGGAGAGAACGACGGCGTCGCCGACGTGATCGCGCTCGAACCCAGGGCGCACGATCTGCCGTATCGCGAGGCGGTGCTCTGGATCGGCCGGAGCGACAGCCTGGTACACCGGCTCGACATCACCGAAACGTCGGGTCAGGTGCGCACGGTGATCCTGCGGAAAATCCGGGTCAATGACTCCATCCCCGACCGGGAGTTCAGGTTTTCGGTTCCGTCCGGAGTACACGTGGTGAGTCAGTAGCGAGAGTCACGACGCGCCCTGGACCGGTGGTGAGTCGAGCGCCTGGGCAACCCGTGCTGCCGTGTCGCGATCCATCCCGTTCTTCATCGCCAGCTCGAGCGCCGCGCGGCCCAGCGCGCGATAGAGCTGCGCGTCGTCGTGCGTCAGCGACTCGAGGTGCCGGCGTACGGTTCGCTCGTCGCCCCGAACGACGGGGCCCGTGAGCACGGCCCCCGGCTCCCGCTCCATCAGGTGCTCGAACGTTCCCCGCACCAACGGGCGCAGCGCCGCCCACGCGTCGGCGTCGGACAGCCCGGCGTGCCGCAGGAGCCGCTGCGCGACCGCCTCGACGACCACGAAGTAGTTGGAGGCAAACACCGCCCCGGCGTGGTAGACCGCTTTGGCCGCGCCGGTGACCCGAAACGGGCGCATCCCGACGCGCCGGGCCAGGACTTCGGCCGCCGCGATCGCGGCCGGCATCCCTTCCACGGCCGCCCAGCTGCCCTGCAGCTCATCCGGCGCGCGTTCCGGATTGGTGATGGTCTGAAGCGGATGCAACGAGCCGAGCGCGGCGCGTGACGAGACGAGCGAGCCCAGCGCCTCTTGGCCCTGGACGCCCGAGAGATGAAGCACGACCTGCGACGCCGAGATCGCCGCCGCTCCCGCGAGCATCTCGGCCGTAGGCCGGATCGCGTCGTCGGGTACGGCGAGAACGACGACGCCCGCCTGGGCGATCCAGGCGGGCGGGGTGTCGGCTGGGCCGACGGTGAGGCTGAGGGGCTTCGGGACACGCTGCGTTCGGCGGCCGTGCAGCAACACCGCGTACCCTGCCTGCGCCAGCGCGAGCGCGAGCCCCGTTCCGGCGCGGCCGGGCCCGATGACGCCGACTACCGGAGCGGGCCGAGGGCTCACCTAGTTCCGCGTAGCGCTCGGCTCCGTGGCGGCCAGGGCCAGGAGATCCTGCGGGGACTTCGCCCGCCGCACGAGCGTGAGCGCCTGCTGGAACTGGCGGTCGTCGGCCAGCCGGCGCCGGGCCTCGGCCGTCCGCCCAAAGCTGTACTGCGTGGCTTCGTAACCCAGCTCGTGGCTGATCAAGGCCCGCACCCCGGTCACGATGCTGTCCGGCATGTCGAGCCCCCGCGTGCGCAGCCGGTGCAGCACCTCGGTCACCATATCAGGCGTGACGGGGAACGTCGGATCCTTCAAGCGCCCGCTCCCCTTCAACTCGAGCGAGTAGCTCGAGAGCACGTCCCGATACAGGCTCACCTTTCCCCCAAGTGCCTTCAAGAAGGCCCGCTCGGAAGCCGTCAGGGTGTCGGTCGAGACGAAGAGGTCGGGCCGGATCCCGCCGCCGCCGTATTCGGTACGGCCGCCATCGGTCCGAAACACATGACTGGTGTCAGGCTTGGTCGTGTCGCGCCCCTGCTCCGCCAGCACGACCTGCGCTTCCTGATCCGCTTCGTTGCGGCTCTTCCTCTGGATGGTGCGGCCGCTCGGCGTATACCACCGCGCGGTCGTCAGTTTGAGCGCCGTCTCGGAGGAGAGCGGCCAGAGGGACTGTACGAGCCCCTTGCCGAACGTGGGCGTGCCGACGAGCACCGCGCGGTCGTGATCCTGTAGCGCGCCGGCGATGATCTCGGCCGCGCTGGCCGTGCCGCCGTTCACCAGCACGACGATCGGCATGCCGGGCCATGGCTGCGGCTTCGAGTCGCGATACACCCGCGAGCTGTTGGGCGCGCGGCCGCGGGTCTCGACGACCTCCTGACCCGGATCGAGAAAGAGGTCGCTCGCCGCGATCCCCTGGTCCAGGAGACCGCCGGGGTTGCCGCGCATATCGAGAATCAGCGACCGCATGCCGTCCTTGCGGAGTGCGACGATCGCGTCGGTCAACTCCTGGGCGGAAGTCTCACTCACAGGAGACAACGCGACGTAGCCGACCCGGTCGTCCAGCATCATCGACAGGTACACGGAATGAACGTGAATCATGGCGCGGGTCAGCTTGAACGTGAGCGGCTGATCCGTCCCCACCCGCCGCACCTTCAGCTCCACGGGCGTGCCCGGCTGCCCGCGCAGCTCCTTCACGGCCTGGTCGTTCTTCCACCCTTCGGTGGCGCGGCCGTCCAGGGCCACGATCTGGTCGCCCGACTTGATGCCGGCGCGCTCGGCGGGCGTGTCGGGCAACGGCGCCACGACCGTGATCCAGCCGTCGCGCACATCGATCTGAATGCCGAGACCGCCATAGTTCCCCGAGGTCGCCTCGGAGAGCGCGCGGAAGTCGTCCCGCTTCAGGAAGACCGAATACGGGTCGTGGAGCTGGTCGAGCAACCCATCGATGGCCATCTGGTACAGCTGGCGCTCGTCCAGCGAATCGACGTAGTAGTCGGCGACGCGCGACAGCACCTCTTCGAACAGGCGCGCCTGCTGGTAGACCGAGCCGGCGGGCGCGGTGTCGCGCTGGAGCAGCCAACCGCCGCTGGCGAAGGCGAGCACGGTGACCGTCACGATTAGAATCGCCTTGCGGGGCTTCATCATCACACTCCTCGATTCGGATGGGCGGCCGCGCTCTGCACCTCGCGCCACGCGGCCTGCTGCACTGCTTCCTTCGGCTGAGACGCGTCCACGTGGATCACGCCCGGGCCCTGTGCCTCACGGTACTCCCGCAGCACACGCTGGTGAAACGCTGCGCCTTCCCGCTCGAAGCGGTCTCGCACCTTCCGCGCGCGGCGCTGGCGCTCCCGTCCGACCTCGACGGGGACGTCGAGCACGAGGGTGATGTCCGGAACGAGACCACCCGTCGCGACGCGATTCGCCGCTTCGACGTCCCCCCGCGACAGGCCGCGGCCCGCCACCTGGTAGGCGAACGTCGACAGATCGAACCGGTCGGCCAGCACCACCTGTCCAGCCTCGAGCGCCGGCCGGATCACCTGCTCGGTGAGATCGGCGCGCGCGGCGAGCATCAGAAACAGCTCCGAGGCCGCCGGCAGCGCGTGGGGAAAGGTGAGGACCACCTTCCGGGCTGCTTCCGCCACCGGCGTGCCCCCAGGCTCCCGCACCGCCACCACCTGCCGGCCATCGGCGATGAGCTGACTCGCGAGCCAGCGCACCAGGGTGGACTTTCCCGCCCCTTCCGGGCCTTCGACCACCAGAAAGAGCCCTCCCCGTCCTTGGGGCAACGTCAACCCAAGGTGATGATGGGGCTCGCCGCACCCTTCTTCAACCCTTCGTAGATCCGCGCGTTCACCTTGGCCATCAACTTCTCGAAGTTCGCCTGGGCGGCGACTACCTGCTGGTACACCGGATTGCCCTGGGCGGCCTGCAAGGCACGGTCGTATTGCTCGACTTGTTCCTTCGTCGGCTCGCGTCCCGCCTGCGCCGACCGCTCCATCTCCTGGGCCAACCGCTCGACTTCGGTGAGCACCTGCTGCACCTGCGCGTCGTCTTTCATACGGTCGGTCGCCCGCACCAGCGCCCGGTACTCTTCGCTCTGGCCCAGCAGACGACCGAGCTCCAGCGCCTTCTCGTCCATTTACGCGTCCCCCCTGGGCAGTACGAGAGCATACCGCGGCCGGCCGAACAGATCGTCGTGGATGAGCGCCGACGCCCACCCGTGCTCCGTCGCGAGACGCCGGACGGCGTCTCCGCGCCGCTCGTCGATCTCGATAACGAGAGCGCCACCGGGCTCGAGGAGCCGCGCAGCGCCCGCGAGGATGCAGCGCGTCGCGTCCAGACCATCGGGCCCGCTCACCAGCGCGTCCCGCGGCTCGAAGCCGCGCACCGGGAGATCGAGCGCGGCGTACTCCTCGGTCGTGAGGTACGGCGGGTTCGTCACGATCAGCCGGAACCGTTCGCCCGCGAGGGGTTCGAGCCAGTCGCCTTCGCGCACCTCTACCGGTACGGGCGGCCGCACGCGCCGGACGTTCTCGCGCGCGAGGGCGGCGGCGGCGGCTGAGCGCTCGACCGCGACGACGCGCTCGAACGCGCCTTCCCCGGCGAGACTCAGGGCGATGCACCCGGACCCCGTCCCGAGATCGGCGGCGGTGCCGCCCGGCCCCCATCCCGCCCGTTCGGACCAGCGTAACGCGAGGTCCACGAGCCCTTCGGTCTCGGGCCGCGGAATGAGCGCGCGCGGGTCGAGCCGCAAGTCCGTCATGCGGAATGATGCCCGTCCGGCGGCGTAGGCAAACGGCTCGCCGCGCGCCCGGCGCCGCACGGCATCCTGAAACCGCGCCGCGAGCTCCTCCGCGGGGAGCCGGTCACCGTGCAGCCAAGCGTCTCCCGCCGTCACGTCCGCCACGGCCGCCCAGAGCGCGCGCGCCTCACGCCGGCCGGCCCCCGCTCCCAGCGCCGGTTCGAGGCGCGCGGCGGCCTCCCGCAGCATCCCGTCGATGGAGGCTCGCTCCCCGGAGAGCGCGTTAGGCACTGACACGCTCCTGTTCGCCCGCGAGTTTGAGCGCCCCGATCAGATCGTCCAGCTTGCCGTCCAACACCTCACTCAGGTTGTGCACCGTGTAGTGGATCCGATGATCGGTGACCCGATTCTGAGGAAAATTGTAGGTACGAATCTTCGCCGAACGATCGCCGGTCCCCACCTGCGTGCGGCGGTCGTGGGCTCGTGCCGCTTCCTGCTCCGCCACGATGCGGTCGAGCAAGCGCGAGCGCAGGATCTCGAGCGCTTTGATCTTGTTCTGGAGTTGCGACTTCTGATCCTGGCACTGCACGACGAGTCCCGTGGGGAGATGGGTGATGCGTACCGCGGAATCGGTGGTGTTCACGCTCTGCCCGCCGGGCCCCGACGAGCGGAACACGTCGATGCGCAGGTCCTTCTCCTCGATCTTCACGTCCACTTCTTCCGCTTCCGGCAGCACGGCGACGGTCGCCGCGGACGTATGAATGCGCCCTTGCGCCTCGGTCACCGGGACGCGTTGCACGCGATGCACACCCGACTCGTAGCGCAGCGTGCCGTACACCTTCGGCCCGCGCGCCGCGAACACCGCTTCCTTCAGACCACCCAGCGTGCCCTCGGAGAGGGACACGATTTCGATCTTCCAGCCGCGCCGTTCGGAGTACCGGGTATACATGCGGAACAGGTCGGCCGCGAAGAGCGCGGCTTCATCGCCCCCGGTTCCGGCGCGGATCTCCACAATGGCGTCGCGATCGTCGAGCGGATCGGTGGGGACGAGCAGGTCATTCAGCGTGTGCTCGAGCCGTTCCAGCTCGGGTTGCAGGCGTTCGACGTCGGCCTGCGCCAGTTGGGACAACTCGGGGTCTCGGTCGTGGAGAACCTCGCGGGTCTGGGCCAGCTCCCGCTCGAGCCGCTCAAGCCGCACGTGGCATTGCCGGATGGCGTCGAGCCGCGCGTGCTCGCGACCCAGTTGTTTCAGTTTGGCAGGATTCCGCGCGGTTTCGGGGTCAGCCAGCTCACGGGCGACATCCTCCGCCCGCGCGAGCGCCTGGCGGAGTCGGGCCTCCACGACTCAGCCCTCGACTTTCTCCGTCGCGTACTTCTTGCGAAACCGCTCAACGCGCCCCGCGGTATCCATCAACTTCTGCTTACCGGTGAAGAACGGGTGACATTGTGAGCAGATTTCCACGTGGATCGCCGGCACCGTGGAACTGGTAATAAAGGTGTTCCCGCAGGCGCATTGCACCGCGGCACGCTGATACTTCGGATGAATCCCGGGTTTCACTGCACACTTCCTTGCTGGGGTCTTGGCCGCTAGAAGGGTCGAAATATAATTGGCACCTGAACTTGGCGGCAAGCGCCTGAGGGCGTGCCGAATTGACACCAGGCCGTCGAGTACGTAAGCTTGCCCCTTCTGACCCATCCCCTAGAGGAAAATCCACCCTTGTCGGTCCCCGAGATCCTCCGGAAAGTCCCGCTCTTCAGCCAGCTTGCGCCCGAGGACCTGGAGCGCGTGGTCGCCATTTCGCGCGAGCGCGCCTATCCGCGGAACTCGGTCATCCTGTTCGAGGACGACCCGGGGGACGCGCTGTACGTCGTCGCCAAGGGCCAGGTGAAGGTCGTGCTCATCGGCGAGGACGGGCGTGAAGTGATTCTCTCCGTCATGGGTGAGGGGGAATTCTTCGGCGAAATGGCCTTGATCGACGACGAGCCCCGCTCCGCGCACGTGATCGCTATGGAAGACTCGACGATGCTCGTGATCCGGCGGGAAGACTTTCAGGGCCAGCTGCAGCAAACCCCGGGGATCGGGCTGGCGCTGTTGCGCGAGCTGTCCCGACGGCTACGGCGGGTGGATGAGAAGGTCGGCAGCCTCGTGCTCCTCGACGTCAACGGACGCGTCGCGCAGCTGCTGCTCGATCTCGCCGACGAGGCGGGCTCCGATCGCATCACGCGCCGTCTGACGCACCATACGATCGCGCAGATGATCGGTTCGAGCCGGGAAACCGTTTCCCGCACCATGCGAGAGCTGGTCGAAAAGGGCTCTGTTGAAGTGAGCCGTCGGGAGATCGTGATTCGCGACCGGGCGGCCCTCGAGGCCGCCGCCGGGCGGTCGTGAGGTACGTCACACCGCGCCGGTGAGGGCCCCCTCTTTCTACGTAGTGTATTCTCCGTAACTTAGCCGCGGGACAATACCGTGCCAGATCGCAAGCCCTACACGGTCACCTTTTGGGGAACGCGTGGCTCCATACCAACGCCGGGGACGCACACGGCGCGGTACGGCGGCAACACGCCGTGCGTTGCCGTGGAGAGTGCCCAGGGCGACCTGGTGATTCTCGACGCGGGGACGGGCATCCGGGCGTTGGGGCTCAAGCTGGTGGAGCGGCAGAACGGGGCGGTGAACGCGGAGATCCTGCTGTCACACGCTCACTGGGACCACATCCAAGGGCTGCCGCACTTCAAGCCGTTGTTCTCCCCCGGCAACTCGGTGCGCATCTGGGGATCGCGCCAGGGGACGACGTCCCTCGAGGCGATCCTGCGCCAGCAAATGGACCCGGCCGTCTTTCCGGTGCCGCTGGATGCGCTTTCGGCAAAGCTGACGGTGCAGCAGGTCGAGGTCGAAGAATTCCGAGTGGGCGCCTTTGGGGTGCGCTCGTTCCGGCTGCGCCATCCGGGCACCACGCTCGGCTACCGCCTGACGCCCACGGGCGGCGGGCCGAGCATGGCGTACGTGACGGACAACGAGCTCGGCCCGGGGGGCCAGTACGGCACATCCCCGGCGTGGCGCCAGGAGTTCGTCGCGTTTCTCGCGGGCGCCGAGCTGTTGATTCACGACGCGATGTACACGCCGGCGGAGCTCGAGGCGCACCGGGGCTGGGGGCACTCGACGTTCGAGGAGGCGATCGCGGTGGCGGCCGACGCGGGAGTGGATCGGCTCGTGCTGTTTCATCACGAGCCCGAGCACGCCGACGGCGCGATCGACGAGCTCGTCGCGGTTGCGCGCGACCAGGCCCGCAAGCGCGGGCAGCCGAACGAAGTCCTGGCCGCGCAGGAAGGCATGAGGCTGACTCTTTGATGCGAGGAGATCCTATGGGTTCGCGTTGGACGTTCGCCTGGGCGTCGGTGGCGCTGGTTTCGCTCGCGGTTGGCGGTCTCCGGGCACAGGGCCGCGGACCCGATACCCGGCCCGGCATCGCCGTGCTGCCATTCGACAACGGCGGCTCGTACGGACAGGGTAAGGAAGACTTCGAGGCCCTCCAGAAGGGGATTGCCGGGATGCTGATTTCCGAGCTGGCGCTCAATCCCTCGGCCCGGGTCGTGGAGCGCGAGGAGATCCAGAAGCTCGTCGAGGAACAGAATCTCGGCGCTTCAGGGCGGGTGGATCCCCAGACCGCGGCGAAGATCGGCAAACTCGTGGGCGCGCGCTACGTCGTGCTCGGTACGTTCATCGACTTCTACGGCGACTTCCGCGTGGATGCCCGGCTCGTGAACGTGGAAACGAGCGAGATCGTGCGCGTCGAGACGAATCGCGCCCAGCGGGACCGCCTGTACGACATCATCAAGACCGTCGCCGCGCAGCTCATGAAGGACGCCAACCTGCCGAACCTCGTGCGCCCGGTGTCCGATCAGCGCATGAGCCGCCAGGTCCCGACGGAGGCGCTCACGTACTACTCGCGCGCTCTGCTCTACCAGGACCGGGGGCAGCGCGACAAGGCGGTCGAGATGTACCAGCGGGCCATCAGCGTCTTTCCCGAATACGCGGAAGCGACGGACGGTCTGCGACGGCTGAAGAACTCCTAGTCCTCGGCGTTCCGCCCGCCGCTCCATGAGATACACGCTCCTCCACACCCCCTGCTGGCAGGCGGGGGTACTCGCGCCGGTGATCGCCCGCGCTCAGATCGAGGTGCGCGAGGTACACATGCCCCGCGACGTCGCCGTGGACGAACGCCCCACGGTGCTGCTGCTCGATCCGGAGAGCCGCTCCCTGTTCCCGCTCGACGTCCTGCGGGCGCTCGTAGACGCGGGCGGCGCGATCGTCGCTCTGGGCCGCCCCGGCGAGGCGGACGTGCCCGAGGAGATGCCGGCGGACTTGCTCGCCGGCTTCGTGCGCCATCCTCCGGGTGCGCGGGAATTCCTCGTCGCCATCCGGAGCGGGTTCCGCGAAGCCGCCGCCCGGGCGGAAACAGCGCGGGCCCGCGGTGAAGCGGCCTTGCGCTCCCGGGAGATCGGCGAGCTGACCCGCATCGGCGTCGCGCTCGGCACGGAGCGCGATCTCAAGACGCTGCTCGACCTCATCCTGACGCAGGCGCGCCGGATCACCGGATCGGACGCCGGCAGCCTCTACCTCGTCGCAACCACCGAGCAGGGAACGAAGCGGCTGCGGTTCCGCCTGGCGCAGACATTTTCCAAGCCCGAGGCGCCGTTCGTCGAGTTCACGATCCCCGTGGACCGCTCGAGCCTCGCGGGATACGCTGCCACGACCGGCGAGGCGCTCGTCATCGACGACGCGTACTTCCTGCCGCCGGACGTCGAATACTCGATCAACCGCTCGTTCGACGAGCGCTACGGGTATCGCACCAAGTCGATGCTCGTGATCCCCATGAAGGATCACAAGGAGCAGGTGATCGGCGTGCTCCAGCTCATCAATCGCAAGCGGCAGCTCGACGCGGTGCTCTCCACGCCGGCGGAGGTGGAGGAGCAGGTCGTGCCGTACTCCAAGCGAACCGTCGAGCTCGTGAACGCGCTCGCGGGCCAGGCGGCGGTGGCGATCGAGAACAGCCGCCTGTACGAGGATATCGAGCGCCTGTTCGAGGGGTTCGTCCTGGCGTCGGTCACCGCCATCGAGCAGCGCGATCCCACGACGTTCGGCCATAGCGGGCGCGTCGCCGGGATGACGGTCGGGCTCGCCGAAATCGTCGACCGCGCGACGGACGGCCCGTACCGCGCGGTCCGGTTCACGCGGGAGCAGCTGCGCGAGATCCGCTACGCCGGCCTGCTCCACGACTTCGGCAAGGTCGGCGTGCGCGAGCAAGTGCTGGTCAAGGCGAAGAAGCTCTATCCCCAGGATCTCGAGCTGATCAAACAGCGCTACGCGTTCCTGCGGCGGACGGTGGAGCGCGATTTCTGGCGCAAGCGCGCCGAGTTTCTGGAACAGCACGGACGAGGCGAGTATCAGGAGTTTCTCGCGCGGCTGGACGAGGCGCACGGGCGCGACGTGGCGGAGCTCGAGCGGTTCGTGCAGGCCGTGGAAATGGCGAACGAGCCCTCAGTGCTGCCGGAGGAGCGCACCGGCGACCTCCTGAACCTCGCGCGGCAGCGGTACGAGGACGTGGAGGGGCGGATGCAGTCCTATCTCACCGAGGAAGAGGTCCGCTACCTCACGATCGCGAAGGGGAGCCTCAACCCCAAGGAACGACTCGAGATCGAAAGCCACGTGAATCACACCTATCGGTTCCTGCAGCAGATCCCCTGGACCCGCGAGCTGCAGCAGATCCCCAGCATCGCCTACGGCCACCATGAGAAACTGGACGGGGGCGGCTACCCCCGGGGGGTGACGGGAGACGCGATCTCCCTCCAGACACGCATGATGACCATCAGCGACATCTACGACGCGCTCACCGCGTCCGACCGTCCGTATAAACCAGCGGTCGCCTCCGCCCGCGCGCTCGACATCATGCGGTGTGAGGTCGAATCGGGGCAGCTCGACGCGCCGCTGTTCCAGCTGTTCACCGACGCCAGGGTGTTCGAGGCGCCAGCCTGAGCGAGGCTCAGCGGCCCACCAGCAACCGCACGGAAATGAGCAGCAGAAAGGCGCCGAACGCGCGCCTGAGCGCGAGGTCCGATACATACCCCGCCAACTTCGCGCCTAGCAACGCCCCAAAGAAAAGGCCGAGGGCGATCACCAAGGCGTAGGGGACGTTGACCTCGCCGCGCCGGTAGTACTCCGCGGCGCCCAGCAAGCCCACGGGCAACAACAAGGCGGCGAGCGAGGTGCCGTTCGCGGCGTGCTGACTGAGCTTCGCCACGAGCACGAGGCCGGGAATGATCACGATCGCGCCGCCGACCCCGAACAGTCCCGACACGATCCCGGCGACCAGCCCGAGCGCCCCAACGAGTACCCAGGTCATGACGAACCTCCGTGAGGTGCCAACGTGCCTTCCGACCGTTTGCGCACCAGGGTGAGCACGGCGAGCGCCAGGACCGCAGCGACGCTCAGCGCCCCCACCCAGTCACCCCAGCGCACATACAGGGTCGTCACGTCGCTGGTGCGCAGATGGCCGGCCACGATCGCCTCGGTGTTGAGACGGGTGGCATCGTAGGCCCGCCCCAGCGGATCCACGAACTCCGAGACGCCTGAGTTTCCCGCTCGGGCGACGCCCATGCGCGTTTCGATCGCTCGCAGCACGAGGTGGGAAGCGTGCTGATACGGCGCGCTGGTGTGTCCGAACCAGGCATCGTTCGTGATGTTGACGAGGTAGTCGGCGCCCAGGCGCCGATAGTCCCGCGGCAGTTCTTCGAACGCCGATTCATAGCAGATCATCACTCCGAAACGTCCGCCCGCGGCGCTGTAGACCGGCAGCGCCGCGCCCCGGCCGAATCCCCCGAACCATTGCAGATGGATCCAGCGCGGGGGAATGAACGGCACCCGCTCGACGATCGGCACGAGATACCGCTTGTCATAGACCGCCGACCCGCGACCGCCCGCCGAGTCGAAGAAGAAGGCGGCGTTGAAGTAATCAAAGGCCCCGCCGCCGTACAGCCGGACATCGAGCCCGCCGGTGAGAATCGCGGCACCCTCGCTCCGCGCCAGGCGGGCGATGGCGTCGCTCCACTGCGGATGGTCCACGAAGAACCCCGGGACCGCCGCTTCGGGCCAGACGAGGAGATTGACGCGGTGGTGCGACTGGAGGCGTCGCGACATGAGCGCGAGCTTACTCATGATGCTGTCCTGCCGGCCCGGCAGCCATTTCTCCTCGTAGCCTTCGTTGGGTTGGATCAGGCCGATGACCCCGAGCTCGCGCATCGGGAGCGTTCCCTCGCGCCAGAGCCCGTACCCGAGCGCGGCGAAGATCGTGGCCGCGACGGGGACCAGATGCCGGACCATCCGGCGCGGCCTCCCCGACGCCGGGAGCAGCCCCTCCACGATCATCACGTTGCACCACGCGAGCCAGAGCGTCACGCCGCGGGCACCGGCGAGATCCGCCCACTGCACCAGGGTGCGTCCATCAGCGAGGGAGGTGCCGAGGCCGAGCCACGGGAACCGGATGTCGCCCTGGTGGCCGATCGCCCACTCGACCGCCGTCCAGGCAAGCGGGAACACGACCCACAGGGGCAACCGCGGCAGCCGCAGCCGTATCCGGACCACAAACCAGAACAGCGCGGCGCTCCACAACCCTTCGAGGGTGATCGTCGCGAGATAGCCGAGCGCCGAGAGCGGGGTGAAATGCCACAGCGCGATGATCATCCAGTACAGCACGACCGCCTGCGCCGCGAACCCGTACCAGAACCCGACGCGAAACGCGCCCCGCGGGTCCTCGTGCCGCTCCGCCTGCCGGACGAGCAGCACCGCAGGAACGACGGCGACGAAGCTGAGCCACGGAAGATTGAACGGCGGATAACTGGCGGCGAGCAGGACGGCGCCGAGCGCGATCGGGCCGAGCGCGCGGCGAGGCGGACCGATCACGGGGCGACGTCGCGACCTTCGGCGGCAGAGCGGTACACGGCGTCCACCACGCGCTGCAGCAGCAGCTGATCCTTGGGCGGTGGCGCGTTCACATCGCCCCGGATCACCGCCAGGAAATAGGTCCACTCGGCTCGATACGACTAGGCGAACAGCGTCTCCCGACCGGAAGCGCCGGTGGGCGTCACGTCCGCCGGCATGCCGGGGGCGTCCTTGATGATGCGCAGCGGTTGAATGCCGGCGGAGCCTTTGGTGCACACGAGGTCGAACCAGAACCGCTCCCCCTCCACGAGGTGGCGCCAGCTCACGTCGATTGAGATGAGCAGTCCGCTCTCGCACGTCACCATCACCGACCCCATCTCCTCGACGCGGTCCGCTCCACGACGCAGCAGCGCGGCGGAGACGCGAATGGGCAACGACCATCCCGAGAGCCAGAGCCCGAGGTCGAGGAGGGGTAAGCCGAGATCGAGAAACGCCCCGCCGCCCGCCTGCTGGGGTTGCAACCGCCACGCCGGGACGTCCCGGGGGGACTGGAACATGTGCCAGCCGCCGCGCACGGCTTCGATCGTGCCCAGCTCCCCTCCCGCGAGAAAGCCGCGCACCGCTTGCACGTCGGAACGGAAGCGGTGATTCATGGCGACGCTCACGCGCTTGCCGTATCGTCCGCTGGCCTGGAGCACGCGCTCGACGCCAGCGAGGCTCAACGCCAGCGGACGCTCGCACAGGACGTGCACCCCGGCCGCGAGCGCGGCGACGGCATGCATCTCGTGCAGGTGGTTCGGCGTGCAAATCACCACCGCATCGAGGCGGGCGTTGCGGAGCAGATCTTCGATATCGTCGTAGACGTCGGGCACGCCGAAGCGCGAGGCGAGTGCGCGGGCCTTGCTGGCGTCGTTGTCGCAGATCGCGGCGAGGTGGACGCCGTTCAGGCGGCGCAACGCGGGGAGGTGAGCGACCTGGGCGATCGCCCCGGCGCCGACAACAGCGACGCGGACCGGGTCGCTCACTGTGCGCTCGCCCAGCGGTAGCGCCCCCCAGCGCTCAGCCCCACGGTGGAGAGGCCGCTCGCCAGCACGCCGCGACCCTCGAGGGCGAAACGCCAGTGGCGGCTGCCGAATTCGGCCCCCAGCGTGCCGTTCAAGCCAGCCGTGATCGCGTTGAGAGCGTCCTGCACGAACGTTCCATCGATCGCCGCGCCGCTGCCGTGGCGCACGTGGGCGCTGAACCCGAGCCCCAGGTAGGCGGTGGCCGCGCCCTGGGGCATGACGTACTGGAGATCGAGGTCCGCGGTGACGTCGCTCCACGTGATGCGGCCGAGGCGGATCGTGTCGTCGCCGCTGGGGTCGATGACGATGGTGCGCAGGCGCTGCTCGAAGCGCTGCAATGCGGCGCTGCTCAGGTCGGCGCGAAAGTACGACGCGCCAAGCAGCACGCGCACCGAGGGAGCGATCTTCCCGAAGTCGAGCCGCGCCGCGACTGTCTTGGTGCCACGGATGTTGGTGCCGGCGAGCACGCCGAGGTCGACCCCGATGGCGCTCGCGGCGAGGTTTTCCGAGGAGAACTGATTGAGAATCGCCTGGGCGGCGACATGGCCGGGTAGCCCCGCCAGCAGGACGAGCGCGCCGAGTCCGACGGCCTTCCTAGTAGATCCGTTCAACCTTCGTCCCCGGGTAATAGGCGGCGAGGATGGTGGTGACATCTTGCCCCGCGCGAGCCCGGCCCACGGCGCCCCACTGGCAAAAACCCACGCCGTGCCCCCATCCCACGCCGGTCGCCACCACATGGGTCACCTGCCCGCCTTCCCTCGTCACGTCCAGTTGGAACGCGAGGCTGCCGAGCACGCGGTCCGGCTCAGGCCGCAGGACGCTACGCACGTCCGGCCCGGGCACGCGGACCTCGCCCCGCTCGAAGACGATCCGCAGCTCGGCCACCCGGCCCGAGTGCGTCGTGCGGGTCACCTCGATGTTGGTGATGCGCGGCAGGCCGTCGCCGCCGACGTTCATGAGCGGCGTGAGCGTTCGCGACAATATAGAGCGCAGCGCAGTGGCGTCCCACTCCTCCCGCCATCGGAATCGAGGAGAGATGTCGTTGTAGTATCCCCCGTCGCCGCTGGCGTCCGACACGGAGCGCAGATAGGGGCGCGGTACGGCGGTCTTGAACGCTTCGTCGACGTCGGCGGTGCGATAGCCGCAGGTCGAATGGAAGTACGCGTCGATCGGCTGGCCCTGGTACAGCAGCACCTCCCCGGCGGTCGCCCGCACCGCCTCCAACGCCTGCGGCGTTTCACCGGTCACGCCCGTGTACACCTGGTCGCGCGTGTCGGCGAACGCGTCAACCCCCTGTGCTTCCCAGCGGCCGCGACTCGCCAGGGCCCGCGTGCGCGACACGATCGCCTGGGCGAGGATCGCCGCCCGCTCGTTGAGCTTGCGCGGACCCATTTCCGCCGCCACTACGCTCGCCACGTAGCTCTCGAGCGGCACGCGATTGACGAGGAGCGCGCCACCCGGGGTCCGGACGACGTCAAGGCGGCCCCGATACGTCCGGCCCTCGGCCATCGCGAACCGTCCCTCGGTCACGTTCACCGCGAACACGCCGGAATGGGGGTCGGTGATCGATCCATCGGGCCGGACGAGCCGCAGCCGGTCGCCGTCGGGCACGACGGCCCACCGCGTCCCAGCCGGCACCGAGCCGACAAGCTGGCCGGTGGCGTCGTCGGTGAGAATCAGCTCGCCGTCGCCGCCCAGCGTGAGGTTGGGAGCATCCGCGACGATGCCGACGCGCAGCTCCGGCTCGGCGGCCACGACGGCCGTCCGCGGCGGCCGCGCGCACGCGGCCGCTGCGACGACGAGCGCGCTAGCGACCCAGGGCTTCAGCGAGCGCGGCGTCGAGCGCCACCGTGGTTTGGGCGATGTCGGCATCCGTGTGGGCACTGGAGACGAACCCCGCCTCGAACGCCGACGGCGCGAGAAAGATCCCGCGCGCGAGCGCCGCCCGATGCCATTTCGCGAACAAGGCCGTGTCGGCGCGGCGGGCGTCCGCGAAGCTCTGTACCGGTCCGGCCGTGAAATACACCCCCCACATCGATCCCGCATGGTCCGCCGTGACGGGCACGCCGTGCCGCGCCGCGGAGGCCCGTATGCCGGCCACGAGCTGCGCGGTCCGGCGTTCGAGCGTCTCATAGAAGCCCGGCCGCTCGGTCTCGCGCAGCGTCGCGAGTCCCGCGGCCATCGCGACCGGGTTGCCCGCGAGCGTGCCCGCCTGGTACACAGGCCCTTCGGGGGCGATCTGGCCCATCAGCTCGGCCCGCCCGCCGTAGGCGCCGACCGGCATCCCACCGCCGATGATCTTGCCGAGCGTCGTGAGATCTGGGCGCACGCCAAGACGCGCCTGCGCGCCACCCGCGGCGACCCGAAATCCGGTCATCACTTCGTCGAGGATCAGGAGCGCGCCCGCATGATCGCAATGCGCGCGCAAGAAGGAGTGGAAGCCCGGTGCGGGCGGGATGAAGCCCGCGTTACCGACGTACGGCTCGACGATGACGGCCGCGATCTCAGTGCCGTGACGCTCGAAGATCGCGTCGACCGCGGCCGTGTCGTTGAACGGTGCCGTCAGGGTCAAGGCCGCGAGCGCGCCGGGGACGCCGGGGCTGTCGGGGAGGCCGAGCGTGGCCACGCCGCTCCCCGCCTTCACGAGAAAACTGTCCGCGTGGCCGTGGTAGCAGCCCTCGAACTTGAGAATCGCGTCCCGCTTGGTGACGGCGCGGGCCAGCCGGACCGCCGCCATGGTTGCTTCCGTCCCGCTATTGACGAACCGCACCATCTCGATCGAAGGGATGCGCGCGCGCACAAGCTCCGCGAGCGTGACTTCGGCCTCGCAGGGCGCGCCGTACGACCAGCCCCGCTCGGCGGCGCCCGTGATCGCGGCCAGGACGGCGGGATGAGCGTGGCCCAGAATCAGCGGCCCCCAGGAGCACACGTAGTCGAGGTAGGTCCGGCCGTCGACGTCGGTGAGGCGCGCGCCGGCGGCGCGCGCAACGAAGAACGGCGTCCCGCCGACGCCGCGAAACGCGCGGACCGGCGAGCTCACCCCCCCGGGCATGACACGGCGCGCCCGCTCGAACAGCTCGGCCGAGCGGGTCACGTCAACGCGACGGCTCGGAAGTCGTAGTCCTCGCTCGCGGTCAGGCGGACCGGAAGAAATGTCCCCGGGGCGGCCCAGCCGCCGGTGGCGACGTAGGTCACCCCATCCACGTCGTCCGCCTGCCAGGGGACCCGTCCGACGTGGGTCGCGCCGTCCTCGTCGGGGTCGGCGATGCGATCCACCAGCGCGCTGACCTCGCGACCCACAAACCGGCTCAGCCGCTCGGCCGAAATCCCCCGCTGGAACTCGATCAGCTCTTCGAGCCGGTCCCGCTTCACCTCCTCGGGCACGTCGTCCGCGTACTGCATCGCCCGGGTCCCGTCCTGCGGCGAATAGCTGAACGCCCCCAACCGGTCGAACTGCGCCTCCTCGAGAAACGCGAGCAGCTCGCGGAAGTCGGCCTCGGTCTCCCCCGGGAACCCGACGAGGCACGTGGTGCGGAGGGCGACTTCAGGGATCGCGCCGCGCAGCCAGGCGAGTTTGTGGCGCAGGGTGGCCTGGCGCTCGGGACGACGCATCCGCTCGAGCACGTGGTCGCTCGCGTGCTGAATCGGGATATCGAGATACGGGAGGATGCGGGGCTCGCGGGCGATCACCTCGACCAAACGCTCCGACAGGCCCGCCGAGTACACGTACAGCAGCCGGTACCACGGCACGCCGGTCTCCCGCAGCAGGGCCTCGAGCAGCTCGGGAAGGCGGGGCGCCCCTGCCCCGGCGTCGCGGCCATAATGCCCGAGGTCCTGGGCGACGAGATTGATCTCCTTCGCCCCCTGCGCTTCGAGCTGCTGCGCCTCCCGCACCAGGCGCTCGAGCGGCTCGGTGCGATGCTTGCCGCGCATGAGCGGAATGGCGCAGAACGCGCAGGTATGGTCGCACCCCTCGGAGATCTTGAGGTACCGGACGTGCGGCGCCGCGCCGAGGAACTGGCGCACACCGGGGTGCCGCCCCGCCGGGTCTTCGATCAGGCCGCGGCGCCCGAGCTCGGGGACGAGGTGATGGAGGTCGGAGAAACCGAGAAACAGGTCGACCTCCGGGATCTCTCGCGCCAGCTCCGCACGGTGCCGCTCGATGAGACAACCGACCGCGACGACCGCTTTCACGGTGCCCTGCGCCTTGAGCTGGGCGGCGCCGAGGATCGCGTCGATCGACTCCCGCTTGGCGGTGTCGATGAAGCCGCAGGTGTTCACGAGAATGACGTCGGCCTCGGGCAGGTCGGGCGTGATGACTGCGCCGTGGCCCACGAGCTCGCCCACCAGCCGCTCGGAATCGACCGTGGCTTTGTCGCAGCCGAGGGAGATCACTCCCAGCTTCATCCGCGGTAATTCCCGAACTTGAGCTCGAGCCCGAAGTCCTGCGCGCGCAGGAAGGCGATCACCTCTTGCAGATCGTCCTTCGACGGCGCCTGCACGCGGATTTCCTCGCCCTGGATCGAGGCCTGGGCCTTCTTGAATTTCTTGTCCTTGATCGCCTTGACGATCGCCTTGGCTTTTTCCTGGGGAATGCCCTGCGTGAGCTTGATCTCGCGGCGCACACTATCGCCCCCGGCGGGGGTGACGGGCCCGAGATCGAGGTTCTTCACCGGCACGCCCCGTTTCACGAGCTTCCCGTGCAGCACGTCGAACAGCGCCTTCATTTTGAAGTCGTCGTCGGCGTCGAGCGTGAGCGTCGCCTTGGTGCGGTCGAAGGCGATCGCGCACTTCGAGCCCTTGAAGTCGTAGCGCTGGGCGACCTCTTTGGTCGCCTGATTGACGGCGTTATCGACCTCCTGCAGGTCGGCGCCGGTGGAGATATCGAACGATGCAAGAGTGGCCATGGTGGGACAATATAAGCTGTGCGTGGTACGTGGTGCCGAGCGCACCACGCACCACGCACTACGCACGTTTACTAGAAGAGGAACGTCTCGAGCGCTCTCGCCCGTGACACATGCCGCAGCCGGGCCAGCGCTTTTTCCTTGATCTGCCGGACCCGCTCGCGCGTGATGCCGAGCAGCGAGCCGATCTCCTCGAGCGTCATCGGCTCCTGCCCTTCGAGACCGAAGTAGAGGCGCAGGATCCTCGCCTCCCGGTCCTTGAGGGTGCCGAGCACCTCTTCGATCGATTCCGTGAGGGCGTGCTCGAAGATTTCATCGTCGGGGCCGGGGTTCGTCGTGTCGGGGAGGTAGTCGAGGAGCTTGTTGTCTTCTCCGGGGGTGAGCGGCGCATCGAGCGAGAGATGCGCTTGCGAAATCGAGAGGGTTTTTGCGACCTCGTCCTGCGAGATGTCCATACCCTCGGCGATTTCCTCCACGGTGGGCTCGCG